>CAMEUC010000001.1 GCA_945937855.1 uncultured Clostridium sp.
ATTAGATGAAGTAGCTTCAAAATGGAAAAATTTTGACCAAACAAAACAATCTCAAATTGCAACTGCAATTGCAGGTGTAAGACAACAAGAAAACTTTAGAGCATTGATGAACAATTATGATGAAGTTGGACGTCTTGCAGGAGTTGCAGCAGATTCAACAGGGTCAGCATCAAAAAGAATGGAAACGTATCTTGATAGCGTAGAAGCAAAAACTAACAATTTAAAAGCAGCTTGGGAAAATTTCGTAATGAGTTTAAATCAAAGTGAAAGTTATAAAAGCTTTTTAGATATGTTAACAAATTTATTAGATAAACTACAATATGTTGATTGGAAATCTGTTGCTGGAGTTTTAACTTTATTTATTACAGTACTTGGCATAATAAAAGCAACAAAAGGTATTACTACACTTATTACAGCAATTAAAGAATTTAAAGGATTAAGTTCGTTAGCAGGAATTTTCTCATCAAAAATATTATTAGTTGTTGCAGCTATTGCAGCTATTGCTGTAGCTATAAATTCTATTAATACAAATTTTGATAAACAAATAGCAGATATAGATAAAAGAGTAGATTCTATTAATAAAGAGAAAGAAGCTGTTGAAGAAGATAAAAAATCTGTTCAAGAACTATATAACGAATATCAAAATTTACAATCAAAACAGCAGTTAAGTGGATTAGATACATCTGAGAAACAAAGAATGGCTGAAGTAACGAAAGAACTTGTTGAGCAATATGGATTCGAATATAGTGCAGTAGATTCTTTAAATGGTGGATATGTATTAGCAACAGATGCTCTTACAAAATATATGGAAGCAAAAGAAAAACAATTAAAACAATTGGATGAAGAAGAACGAAAATCGAAAATAGAAAAAGTTGCAAAACAGATAAAAAAGCAGAATTCTAATATTAAAGCAAAAGGAGCTAGTGAAAATCTTACAAATTTAGGTTTTGGTTTTGAACAAGCAAAAAATGAATTAGATGCAGTTGGATTTTTTGGTTCATTGGGGTTAGAATGGAATGCATATAAATATGCGTTTGGTAATTGGGGAAATGGAAATTTCTTTGATAATTATGATAAAGAACTTCAAAGACAATATAAAGAAAAAGTAGGAGAATTTGAAGATAATATAGTTGAAGGATGGGATGAAATAACATCTGGAATTGTTGATACTTTAGCTCCCGCAATTGAATCTTCTGGATTATCTGATAGGTTTACAGAATTATTTACTGCTCAAGTAAAAGCTGGAATAAAGAATGTAGATACATCTAAACTTGAAACAGATGAAAGTGTTGAAAAATTAATAAAATCATATGAAAAATTACTTAGCCAACCAGAGATAAAGAATTATTCAAATGAATTAGATAAAAAATTAACAGAATTTGAAACAAAAATATCTGATAAAAATGCTCATATGTCATTACAAGATTACAAAGATTATAATGATGCATTAGAAAAACAAGCAAGTTTATCTATAACATTATTAAGTAATATGATTGGTATAGATAAAGCAAAAGATATAGTATCAAAGTCATTAAATCAACAACTTGCTAATAGCGGTAGTTATTTTGCATTATTGTCTGACCAAATTAAAAAAGACTTTGGAGAAGATAGCCAAGTTGTTAAAAATTTTGATAACATAGCAGGAAGTATTATTAATATTAATAAACAATTAGCAGATGGACAAATTGATGTAAAAAACTATTTTAATTTAATAAAAAATGAAATAGATAGTATTGATACAAAAAAATTAGAAGATAGTTTTGGTAATATAGGAAATTATCTTGCTACTATGGGACAAATTGCTAATTCAAGTGGTGGACAATTACAAACAATCATTACAAATATGCAACAAGGTAAAAAACTAAATAATGAGGGAGTAGATGACATAAAGTCTTATGTTGGAATTTTAGGAATGGTAAAAAATTCTACAAAAAAACATATGACTGATGAAAATGGCAACTACAAAATATTTAAAGATACGAAAGGTAATGATTATGATTCAAGACAATTATTTGAAGATACATCTGGAACAAATCAATCAACAGTCACTAACCTTCAAAAGCAACAATCAAGTTTGCAAGAAAAAATTAACAACCTAAATGCTCAAATATCCGCATTAAATAAAGCTAAAAATGGTGAAACTGTACCTTCAGATATGAATGTAAAAACTAGCACATCTGATAATAAATCTGTATATAATAGAAGTGTTCAACAGCCATCAATTAGTGATTCTAATATAAAATTGGCATCAAAACCTGTTCAACAAACATCAAAAATTACAGGAAATGACCCTATTAAAGGTCTTCAAGTAAGTGATGATGATATATTAGACAGAATTGCTGCGATAAATAAAGGGCAAGATGAGACAGCAAACAAAGCAAAAGCGATTAAGGAAATTAACGAATTAATCGCACAGAAACAGAAAGAACTTAATAAACTTAAAGAAAAAGATACTGGAATAACAGAAGATATCGAAAAAGAACAAAAGAAAGTAAATAAAGGAATGGATTCATATCTTGATGATATGGAAAAAGGAGTTAGTTTCTTAGACCGTTATGATTGGGATAACTTAGATAAAGCATCAGATACTCTATTTCAAGGTTTTGCTGATGGGGCATTTAATGCCAATTCTACAATAGATAATGTAGAAGAAAATTATAAAAATGCTGCATTATCTATGGCAGATGCATTTATTGATATGACTAGTCAATCTAATGAAGCATTTACGTCATTAGGAGAAAATGTTCAAACGCAATTACAAAATATTAGTGCAGAAACATTAAAGCAGATTGGATTGACATCTGAAGCAACAAATACAGAAATTGCTAATGCAATGTTACAAAGTCAAAGTAATTTTAATGCTGTAGTAGGAGCAATGAATAAAAATGCTCAAACAGCATTATCTGAAGTACTTAAAGGTGCTGGAGGAATGTTAGAAGCATTAGGAGCAGCTATTGAATCATTTACTGGAGAAATAAAGATTTCTATTGGTGGAATAAGATTTAATGGATTAAAAACATTTGCTAGCTGGGATGGTGGAGACTTGTTCTCTAGTGATAGTAAACCTGTTGAAACATCTATTAAATTTAGTGGTTCAGGAATAGATACAAAGAGTTTGGGAGCTGGTATTAAAGATGCTGGAACAGCATTAAAAAATAATGCAGATACTTTAGCCGCGCAATGGACTCCAATTCAACCAAATTTACTTAATAAAAAAACTAATGGTGGAAAAACTGGAGGATTAAATAATGGCGGTGGAGGCTCTAAAAAAGGTTCAGGTTCAGAATATTCAGCAGAAGATGCAGCATCTGACCTTAAAGACATTCTTCAAGACATCGAAGATTATGAAGCAGATATTGAGTTAGACCTTGAAGACCAAACAGAGCAATTAATAAATCAATATAATTTAAAAAAGAATCAATTAGATGCACTTAAAGAAGAGTTAGATTATTATGATAGTATTTATGATGTTACAGAAAATACTACAAAATGGTTAGATACTCAATTAAAGATACTAGATGAAGAATCTAAAAAAGTTGCAGAGATACAAAATGCAAATGATAAGATTGATAAACAAAGACAAAAAATATATAATGAAAATTCTAAATATAATGTACAATCTTGGTTTGATAGCGAAGGAAATGAGACTTTAGCATATGGAAATTTATTAAATTCTTTTGAATATCGTAAAAACGAAATAGAAAAAGAGACTGCTGCTGCAATGCGTGCAGAGTATAATAAAGTTGCAAATAGTACAGATAAAGATACTATTAGCGCAGCAAAAGACAGAATTAAACAAATTGAAAAAGATGGCGACATCAAGATAAAAGCTATTGATAAAGAACGCGATAAAGTTGAAAATATTTATGATAGCGTTAGTCAATTAAATGATGCTTGGAAAGAAAACCAAGAGGCTATTAGAGAAGCACTTCAAGAGTTAAATGATAAAGTTAAATCAATTCGTGATGAATTAATTGATGATATTATGGAACAACTTGAACGTGCTGTAGACAAGATGAATACAAGTATTGAGAAAGATGTTACTAGATTAGAACAACTTAAACAAGTTCAAGAATCATATAATGATATTTTAAATGATGCAATAGATACACAACAAGAACTTGAAGATGAGTTAAAAGCTAATATGGACTCTTATCAATACCTTGATGATACAATGCGTCAATTAATGTTCAATGAAGATGATTATAAGCAATTAAGTGGAGTTATTGAAAGAATTCAATCTGATATTGCAGGTATTTGGGAAGACCACTATAATCAAATTCAAAACTTAACAGAAGATGAAATGTATAAGGCAGAGTACATAACAAATGAAACAGAAAGACAGCTTGCTGCTAAACAAAAAGAATATGACCTTGCTAAAGCAGAATTAGATGTTGCGAAAGCACAAACAAATTTGAATAATGTAAAGAACGAAAGAAACACAAGAATATTTGCTAATGGAGAATGGCAGTGGGTTGCAAATCCAGATGACGTTAAATCAGCACAACAACAATTGATGGAAGCCGAACGTGAAAAAACAAGATTGGAACGTGAAGCTGAACAACAATTATTAATAGATGCAATGGATAAAATGATAGATTCAGATAACCTTCAAATTGACAAAAATAATGAATTGTTAGAAAACATTCAAGATGCAATAGAAAAAGAAACAGAAGAAGTTAAATCAATTGAAGAAGCTTTGTTAAATGCAGATAAAGCAAATCTACCAGCATTAACTACAACATTAATTGGAGCATTAGGCTCTGATGGCGGATATATGAAAGAATTACTTGGAGAAATTAATCATTCTCAAGTAGAACTTGCTGCCGCTTTAAGAGGGCAAACAGTGCAACAAGCTATTGACCAATTAAAATCAGGAACAATGAGCCAATCAGAATTTGAAGAATTAACAAAAAGATTAGGATTTTCATTCAATCCTACAACTGGAATGGTAACAACTCAAGATGGAAGTTTTGCTGCTCATTATAAAGGATGGGTTAAAAAATCAAATAGTGATACTCAACTAGGAACTGCTGCAAACGGAGTACAAGTTACTGGAGGTCAAGCTGGTTCTGGACAAGCAAATGCTGCAACGTCTGGTGGCAATGGAGGAGGAAGTTCTTTCCCAAGAAATGGTAGAGTAACTACAAGCTCATTACCATTAAGAATCCGTTCAGGTGCTGGTACACAATATAAAATTCTTGGAACTATGCCAAAAGGTGCCAATGTTACTATTTTAGGTGAAGCTAATAGTGGTTGGGCACAAGTTAGATATGGTGGTATTACTGGATATGCAAGCAGACAATATTTACATTATGACCAAGGTGGAATTGCAAGTGGTATAGGATATATGCCAAAAGCTACATTAAAACCAGAACGTGTATTATCACCAAGACAAACAAAAGCATTTGAAAAATTAGTAAATAATATTACAACAAATCCTGTATTAAATGCTTTAAGTAGAATCCCAAGTGTAAATTCAAAATTGGGAAATTTAGCAGGAGAAACAAATAATAGTAAAAATTATTACTTTAGTAATTTTACAGTTCAAGCAGATGATATTCAACAATTTATAAATAGTATTGAAACAATAATGCCTATAAATAACAAATAGGCATTATTTGTTTTATTTAAGAAAGTAGGTGAAATAAAATGGCTTTATATCAGCCAAGTTTTTGTATTCCAAAAAATCAAGCCATAGATGTTACAAATCAAGATGATATGACATTTAGTTTTAAATTAAATGGAAATAATCCATTAGTTGCATATAATATTCAAATATTTGATAATGATACAAATAACTTAGTTTATGAATTAGTAAGTACAGAAAATGAAAGAGCTATACAAGCTAACATTCAAGAAATATCAAATTGGTTATCAGTACAAGATACAAAACAAGATAAGGTAGATGAATCTGAAACTGCATATAAGTCTAGTAAAATAAAAACAAACTTCAGAAATGAATTAAGAAAGACTATTGCAAACGAAAAAAAGAAACTTATTACAATGGAAGAAATTCTTCAAAAGAAGAAAGATGGGAAAACCTTAGGGCAAACTGAGATATCAAAGTATTTTGAATATTGGGGAAATATTATAACAGATTTAGGAAATCTTATTGGAAATGAAGAACATCCTATTGCAAATACTGGAGAATATATATTAAATACTATTGAAGATTGGTTGAATATTGACCCTGCAAGGAAAGACGGAATAGAATATGCAGATGAAGATAAAGAAATAATTGATAGAAGTGCTTTCAATAAAGTAAAAGAAACTTATATTTCATTAAAACAATATTATGAAGATGTAATGAAAGCAAGAGGTGGAGCATCAGATACAACTTATATTAATGATACAACTTATAATAAAGCAAAACAATCAGCTTATCTAATATATTCTGAATTTTCTAATGAACCATATTTTAACCAAGATTTATATGAATCAATAAATTCCGTATGGATTGGAGTAAATTTTGATAAATTAAGAAATCAAATAGATTTATATAAAGATAAATGGATGAAAGAAATTAGTCAACAAGAATATGCATTAGCCCATCTTAATGGTGGAGAAACAAATCAAAAAGTAAATATCTATAAAAGTGCATCAGCATCAACGTCAAATATTGCTTATGTTTTACCAAAAGGAGCACAAATAGCTATAATTAAGGGAAGTACAGAACCACCATCAGGATGGTATTATATTTCTAGTAATGGACATTTTGGATATATACAATCTCAATATGTAACATTATATAACATTCAAAATGGAAAGTATTATTTAGAAGAACCAATATATCCAACTAATTATGAAGGAGAACAAAATACAGTATATCATCAATTACCAATTAATGTTTTACAGAATGGTAAATCATATAAATGGTCTGTTACTTTATATTGGAGCACTTCTGGGAAATATAATGAAGATAGCAAAATAGATGGTAGTTTAATAAGTGTAGAAAATTATTTTGACACTAGAAAAAGACCAATATTAAATTTAGCAAATTATAAAGAAATATTTACAATTCCTTTTAATTATGTAAATACAAAAAATGATATTGTTGTTACTACAGATGATTCACAAATAATGACAATTAAAGCTGGAAGTTCTGTAAGAATAATTACTTTAGTTAGTGGAGATGAATCAAGAGCTAATATAGAATATGTTGATGAAGATACAAACTCTACATATCAAACAACTGTACCAGTTAGTGATTTAACAAGTTTAGGTTTGTATGATACATCTCAAAATTATATTCTTCCATCAAAAAAAGCAATATTTAGAGGATATTATGAACAAGAACAATTTGTATCAATATCTTATTTTAGATGGGTATTGTATAAATTACAATATGATAGCGAAGAGATTACAGAAGTTGTAAAAGATACAGGAATGATTCCAAGTGTAGATTTTAAATTTTTCTATGATGGATTTTTAAATGATGAGAAATATGCAATTCAAATATTTGTACAAACTTTGGATAATGTAGAAGTACAAACTGAACCTATTAAATTTAAAGTGTCTTATATTAATTATGAAATAGATAATATGCTTAATGCAGAAAATAGCCCAATTGAACACGGAGTAATTGTAGAATGGTCAAATTTAAGACTTATTCAGGGAGAAATTGAAGGAAATAGCCATTATGAAATGGATACCCCAGTAGAGAATAAAACATCTTTAACATTAGATAAAGGGTCAACTTTAACATTTGATAAAGATAAAGAAAGACCATTAAGTGTCGATTTTGATGCAAATCAAATATTATGTACTAGATTCGATGAAGAAAGACCAACTGAATCTCAAATATATTATACAGCTTCTGGATTAGATGACAATGGGGAAGTTATTTCTAAAACTTTACAAATGATTCCAAAGGAAGATACTCAAACTACAGGTAAAGTTATATTAAGATATACAATTAAAACTGCAACTGGAGTTGAAAGTTATGACCAAGAAATTATAGCATCAGCTTTATATTGGTATGTAATTATTATGAAAAAAGATGGATTTGTAGTATTCACTAAATATGCTCAAGGATTATTCCCAGCACTTGACCAATATCCAAATCTTAATAAATTTACTGGAGCAAAAGGATTATATCCAGATGCACTTACATATCTTGAAGAACCAAGTGATAAAGTTGAATATAATTATCAAACTATTGTTGATAGAGATGGAAATGAGATTACAGAATAGAAGGGAGAGAATAGTAAATGGCAGCTACAATAAATAAAATAGAATTACGTGGGGCTCAAACTATAGATTATCTTTGGGTTACTAACACAGAAATGACAGCTGATTGGGAAGCTATTCTCAACCAAGCTAATTTTGAACCTGTCTGGGATATTAATACTCAATTACTTGCAAAATTTAATAACTCATTAAATGCAGGAAATGCAGGAGAATTAGCAAGTAAAACATTAAAAGGATGGAAAGTATATAGACAAGATTTAGATGGTTCAACTTTAAAATATGTTAAAACATTAGACCCAGATGAAATATTTTTGGTAGATTACAATGTAAAATGGGGGCAAGAATATAAATATTATATGTTCCCAGATTATGAAGAAGCTATGGGTTCACCATTTGTTTCTAAACCAGTTAAGGCTTGTTGGGTAGATTGGATATTATTATTATGTAGGGAAGAAGAAGGAAAAAAAAATGAATTTGCAGTAGAAGAATCTTTCTTATTCCAATTAAATACTCAAAGTGGGCAAATGAATAATAACGCAGATGCTAATATATTTAAAACATATCAAAAATATCCAAAAGTTGTTAAAGGAAAATCTAATTATTTAAGTGGACAATTATCTAGTTTAGTTGGTTATATTGGAGAAACTAATGGAGAATTAAATTATATTGAAAAATTAGATATGATAGATAGATTAACAAGTTTAAATACAGACCCAAGAAGAAAATTTTTAAAAGATAAAAAAGGTCACGTTTGGGAAGTAGAGTTAACTGCCCCAACAACTTTAGAGTATATGGAAAATGTTTCTGGGCAACCAGTAACTGGAGCTATAGCTTGGACAGAAGTTGCTTCAACAGAAAATGTTTCTATTTATAATGGAAACGCTAGAGAATTATGGTTACTTACTACAACAGGAAATCCAGAATATAATGTTAAATATATTTGGGTTGATAGTGAATACTGGACTCCAAGTAAGTATTGGACTGAAGATGGACATCCTATATTTCCAACATATACTGAAACTATTGTTGATACATCTGATGCAACAGCGACTGAATTTGATATTCTTGAAGGGAAAACGGCTTATGCAAAAGGAGAAAAGTTAACTGGAGTATATAAAGAAGTAATTACAAAAGCAGAGTATAACGAGGCAATTAATCAAGTAAATGAAATATTATCTTAAAGGAGGATTATAATGGGGGAACTAAATGACAAACTAAATCAAATAAAAAATATCAAACAAGACATAAAACAATCTTTAGTTAATAAACGGACAAGAATCAGTTAGTGAAAGTGATTTTTCATCATATCCAATTTTAATTGATGATATTTCAACAGAGCCTCCAGAATTAAAAACTTGGAAAGAAATAACTTTACCAATTTCTTTTAACAACCCAAGAAAGTGTACTTTTGATTTAGAACATATATTTATTTCAGATTCTACTTCAACTAGTAAGGTAACAGATTGGTCTGGGGTTTGGAGATATGATTATACTCACAATATAATGGAAAGACTAACTGATAAATATTATGGATATCAAGTTCAAATTATTGCGGAAAAGTATGCTCTTATTTATGGAGTTTCCAATAATACAGATATTATTCTATTTAATTTGCAAACTAATGAATATGATATTCTTGTATCAGATTTTTATTTACAATATATACAAGAAATATCTACGGGATATTTTTTTATAAATAGAGATTCAAATACAACAGGTTTATCTTATTTTTTAAATAAAGAAACATTAGAATTAACTCAAATTGAGAATATTGGGAATAGACGAATTGATTATCAAGATGGAAATTATGTTTTATTTACGGGATATAATCTGGCACCAAGAATATATGACTTAAATAATAAAATAGCTACAACAATAACGAATTTATCAGGAGAGTATTTTAATTATATTGATGTTGATGATAATATAACTTTATTATCTTATAGTTCAAATACAAGTACAACATCCTATTTAGGAATATGGAAATGGAATAAGTTAGAAAAGTCTATGTCTAAAATTTATAATGAGGGATGTAGTTGGAAATATTATGCTAATTGTGATAATTGTGTCATAATTAGAAGTCCATATAAGCCAAATATTTTAAAATATAACAAAGAAGATAGTAATATATCAATATTATTGTCTGGTACAAAATATAATTTTAGTTCAAATGATATGAGTAAAATTGAAGAGGGCGTATTATTAACAAATACTGTAGGAAGTGATGTATATATTTATAATGATAAAAAAGATAGTTTAAGAAAGCTATCTTTTACATCACCATACTCATTTCAACATTTTCCAGTAAAAGAGGGAGTATTTCTTGGAACCTCATATACTTCATCGGGATATTTTTATGAAACTGCGACAGATACAGTTAAAAGTATAGGGTATATTACTAGTCACTTCTCTGTATTTAATACGGAATATGGATATATATTAAAAAATATTAATAATGGAATACTTATATCAAAATTTGTTGATGGAAAAATTTCTACAAAAATAATGGGGGCAGAGTCTTCAGGTAGTATAAAATATATTTCTAACTATGAAACAGATGATTATTATTATTTTTATGGAAGTAATACTGGTGGCGGTGGAAGAAATATTATTAAGGTTAGTAAGACAGATTATAATGATTGTAAATTATTATTAAAATCAAATCTTGATACTTTTAAAAGTTGTTTATCGTTGAATGACAATCTTATTTTCTATAATTCAAAATTTGTTATATATAATGAAAAAAATGATGAAGTTGTTATCCCTGATATAAATCAATTTCTTGGAGACACATCAATATCATTGTGGGCAAAAAATATAATAGATAATAAAGAATATCTTTCAGATGGAGAAGGGATTATAGATTTGTCAGAAATGAAAATAAATAATATCCCAAATAGAAAATATATTTGGAATACATATACTTTTGATAGTCTTGGAGCAACAAATTTTTTAACTGGAGAAAAATATTCGTTTAAGATTAGGTATGATGCTAATTCTTTTAAAGACTATTATTATGCTATATATGGTAGTAATACAACTAATTTTGATACAAAAATACTTGTTGGATTAAATAAAGCCAATATAATTATATGTGAAAATTAATATAAAAGGAAGGAGTGGATAATATGGCTATTGTTGAAAAGTTTTATAATAATGATAGAGCTAGAGATATAAGAGAGCTTTTAACAAATAACTTTACAAATGTTGCAAGATACATCCCAAATAACTTCCTTATATTATCTACTATAGAAAGACAAAATTTATCAGAAGATTATAAGACCCATTTTAAACTTGTTTTTGATAAAGAAATGGAACGTGTTTATAGATGGTCTGAAATAAAAAGAAATTGGGAACAATATTTAATATATGCTTGGGATGAATATGCAAGAACTGAGGCTAATGAAAATAGTGATAAGGCATTTACTGAAGTAGAATTGGGGGTAAATTTATCAGGACAAAAAGACCCATATTCAATTACTTTCTATAGTAGAGAATATACTGATATGAAAAATGTATTTCACGATAAACAGGCAAAAGATAGTATTTATTTAACAGCTCTTAATGTAAAATTTAATGATACATATAGTGTACAAACAATTATACAAAAATTATTAGATGATTTTAGTAGCTTAAATAATTTTGTAGGAAATAGAGATGATATCTTACAAAATGCTGATTTAACTCAGAAAACTGTTTGTGGAGCAATTAAAGAAATAAATAATAAAACTATTGACAATAAAGTCAGACTTGATGATATAGAAAGTGGTGCTACAAAAGTACCTGAAGCAATTCACGCAGAACACGCAGATTTAGCTGATGTAGCAACATTAGCTAAAGATAGTGAAAAATTAGGTGGTCAATTACCATCATATTATGCTAAAAAGTCTGAATTAGATAGTACAAAAGATTTATTAGACAATACAATTACTAGAGTTACAAAAAATGAAAGTGATATTGCAGCTTTACAAAATAAAACAGATGCAACTAATACACATTTACAAGAAGTAGATGATAGAGAAAAACAACATTATCAAGAATTACAAGTGACTCAAAAACAAGTTGATTCAAATAGTGTTCGTATTGGTGAATTAGATGATTCTTTAGAACAATTCAAGACACAAATGGGTTGGGCAGTATTACTTGTATAAAGAAAGGGGAATAAAAAATGAGTAGTTTAACATTTTATGACTATTTAGAAGCTTTAAAAAAGCCTGTTTTAGTTCCCTGTTTAAAATTAGAATGGTTAAACCCAGATGATACAATTTCACACGAAATAACATCTGATTTATATAATACTAATGGAACATTAAATATAACTAATCAAAATGGATGTAGAAGAACATTTAATTTACAAATACATAATAATGATGGAAGATATGATATTGATGTAAATAAAATTTGGTTTGGACAAAAAGTAAAATTATATTTAGGTTTATATATAGGAGACACCCCTTATTTTATTCAACAAGGGGTGTTTTATATTACTAACCCAACTGATATTATGAATACAGCAGAAAAATGTATTCAACTTAATTGTACTGATAAGTGGGGATTTTTAGATGGAAGTTTATTTGGAACATTAGATGGTATTTATAAAATTCCAGTTGGTTCAAATATCTTTGATGCAACTAAGAAATTATTAATGACTGATAGAGGAAATGGTTTACCTTTAGATTCTACTATACCAAATATTAGCACTTTCTTTAATAATAAAAAAACAACTTTAAGTGATGGAACAAAAGTTAGTATATTAAATACTCCATTTACTGCAACTATTGAAAAGGGACAAACTTATGCAGATGTATTATTGCAATTTAATACAATGTTAGCAGGATGTATTTATTATGATACAGTAGGAAGGTTAAATATAGAACCAAATGAAGATGACCTATTGGATAAAAATAAAGAGATTATGTACAATTTTGACCAAAATAATTGTGAAATACTTGGAAAGAGTAGGGAATATCAATTTACTAATATTTATAATGATATATTATGTGTTGGTGCAACTATCAATGGATATATGGCAAAAGGTAGAGCAACAAACACTAATGTTCAAAGTGATTTGTGTGTTCAAAGAATTGGAAAGAAAACAAAAGTATTTGAAGATACAAATTATTATACAGATGAATTATGCCAAGATTGGGCTAATTATTTATTAAAACGTAATACTATTTTACAATCGAGTTTAAATATATCAACTATCCCAATGTATCATTTAGATGTAAATAAATTAATAACTATAACTAATGAAAAAAATCATTTAAAACAAGAAAAATTTTTAATTAATAGTTTATCTATTCCATTAGGAATTGGGCAAATGAGTATGTCAGTTATTTCTGTAGATGAATTAGATGCAGTTTATAAAAATAAATCAAAAGAAGGAGTAGGTGTTGGATAATGAATGATATGGAACAAAACAACTTAGCAGGAAGACTTTTAAGAATATTAAGAATTTGGATAGATTCTATTATTCCAGAACAAACAAAGGATTGTATTAGAACAAAAGTTGCAATAGTTGTAAAAAAAAATTCTGATAATACATATAATGTTATTCTTTCTGAAGATTTAGGAGAATATTTAGATTTAGTACAAAAGAAAGATAATAAAGAAATAACAGATTCAGTATTTAATACTGAGGTTGCAAAAATATCAATAGATAATTTATTTAATATTAAAAATGAAACATATATTGTAAATGATTATGTAATAGTTGGATATTTAGATAATAAATTAACAAATGCTTTTATTCTATGTAAGAATAGAAAGTAAAGAAGGGAGATAATAATGGCAAGTTTAATACCAATAGAAAATTATGTTCCTACCGAATGGCATAATTATATTCCACCTTCTATAGACCAAAACAAATTAAATCACCTAGAATCAAATATGAAACTTAATAGAGATACTATTAATGAAATAATAAGAAATCTTGGAATAAAACCAGATGGAACAACAGTAGAGGATTCAAAAATTTATGACAATCCAATTTATCAAACTCTTATTGCTCATAAAAATGAATTAGCTAGATTAGAAAAAGCAAAATTGGATTTAACTAAATATAATTCTCAATTAGGTGATTTTACAAAACTACAAGGTGGAGCAACTCTTGTAGATGCAATTAACAATAGATTAAGAAGAGATATAGACGATAGTGCAAACCATACTTATACCTTTAAAAAGTTAATTTTAAATAATGGAACATCTGAAGGATTAAAGGTTACAGGTTCAGCCTCAATTAGCAAAAATTTAACAGTTGCTGGTATTACTTCAAGTGGAAAAGTTACAATAACTAGTGCAGATGGATTAGAAACTACTAAATTAAAAGCTACTGATGCTGTAACATTAACAAAAACGTTGGGAGTTACAGGAAAAATTACAGGTAATGGAGGATTAGAAATTACAAATGGAGCAAAAATTACTAATACATTAACAGTTGATAATTTAGTGGTAACAGGAACAATTAGTTGTGCTGGGAATGCAACATTTAATAACAATGTTGGAGCAAAGACTATAACAACATCATCTACTATAACAGCAGATGATGCAATAAGAACTAAAAAAGCATTTCATTCTACAGATGAATATATTGAATTTCATTGGAATAGTACTCCATTACATAAATTATATGTACACGGTGGAGGACAAGGTTTAGGTGCTGGAGATGCCTTTATACAAACAGTATCATAAGGAGGTAAAATATGGCTGCATCAGATTATGGATATTATCGTAGTGATGGAATTCAAAATAGTGGAACTGCTTTAAGACAAAATGGAAATGCTTATATTTATAATAGTGCTGGTCAAATCTATCCTAGACAAATAACAGAAAGTTTTACTGCTGGAAGTTTATCTGATGGTTACACTTGTTATACTTGTCGTAGTGGATATAATGGCGACAGGCACAAACAAACTTGGAGAAATGATAAAGCATATCAGGGATATTATAAAGGTAGTGAAGGTTCTTCAATGCAATCTTGTGGATTCTTTTTCCCAAATAGCGGTAGTAAGATGAGTGTAGGAAGTGGGAATATAATTGGCTTTACTGTAACACACGTAAAAATTCAGATGAATAGAGCTGGAGGAGGATACCAAAGTTCTACTATTGAAGGACATTTAAGACAAGGAAATTTAATAAATAGTTATAAAGATGGAGTGTTTAATAGAGCAAGATATAGTGATATTTCTTTAAATAGTGCAGAATATGTTTTTAGTTGGTTAGGACAAGGTAATACAACTATTTTAGAAGATAGAGGTGGAGCTTTATGCTCATTTATTCAAACTTTTTTAAATGATAGTAATATGAACAGTTTATGTTTACATAATACGGAAAACAATGTAGGAAGTTCTGGCGAATGGTCAAATAATTATGGTTCTTGCACATCTTTTCAAATACTTGTCGAAGGAACGAAAACTGTTCAATTATAATATAAAAAGGAGGTAGTGGCTATGATAGAATGGTTAGCTGCAAATTGGTTACCATTAGTTATTGTAATCATTGCAATAGTTATTGGAATCATTTATTTACTAAAGAAAAAAGGTCTTAGACAAACAGCGATAGATGCTATTGTTTGGGCTGAAAGAGAATTCTCTACAGAAGAAGGTAAAGAAAAGATGCAAAAAGCTATTGATTATTGTCAACAACTTATTCCATTTTTAAACTTTATTCCTGATTCAATTATTCAAAGCTTTTTACAAGGAGTATTTAATCAAATTAAAGAAGCTTTAGAACAACAACCAAATGAAAAGAAAACATTATCAGATATTAAAGAAGATACAGTTGGTTAATTTTAAATAATAAGGAGGTCTTTTTATGGAAGACGAAAACAATGTAGTTGAAGAATTAGATTTAGAAGAAATTGCAAAAGCAATGTTAGAAGATGAACAAGCTAATGACCCAGACCCAGATACTTTAGGTTTCAATGGGGTAGAAGGAGTGTCAGAATAGTTGTCAGACAAACAAGGATGGTTTTAGAGACGCTTTTATCCGTGAGGCAACAAACTATATGTCTCAAAATAAAAACGTCTTAAATTTTGTTTAAAAGGAGATTAAAATATGTTACCAATAAATCAATATATAACAGTTAGAAACAGAACAATTTCTAATAGAACAAATATTCCATACCTAGTAATCCATTATGTTGGAGCAGTTTCTAGTGCAAAAAATAATTGTGAATATTTCTATAGCACATATAGAGGAGCTTCTGCTCATTATTTTGTAGATGATAGTTCAATATGGCAAGCAGTTTTAGATAAAGATATTGCTTGGCATTGTGGAGCAAATTCTTATAGACATCCATCTTGTAGGAACTCAAATTCAATCGGTATTGAAATGTGTTGTTATATGAATAATGGAGTATTAGATGTTTCAGATGCAGTTGTAAATAATACTATTGAATTAGCAGCATATATTTGTAAGAAATATGGAATTACAATAGATAGAGTTATAAGACATTATGATGTAACAGGTAAAAATTGTCCTGCTCCATTTGTACGAGATGATGGAAGATGGAATGATTTTAAAAATAGATTGGCTATTGCAATTAATGGGGCTCCAGTTACACCATCAAATCCAGAACACGACACAATGAATAAATTAATATATGTAACAGCTAATGGTGGATTAAATGTTAGAAGCGGTGCTGGTACAAGTTATTCAATAGTAGGTGGATTATCAAATGGCAGTCAAGTTACCGTTTATGAAATGTCAAATGGATGGGCTAGAATTGGAAGTAATAAATGGGTATGTGCTACATACTTAAAAGAAGGTTCAACTCCATCAGTAATAGTAACAGCTAAAACAATGTATGTAAAAGTTAATACATCTTTGAATATTAGAATTGGAGCTGGTACAAACTATAGAACAGCAGGTTCTTTAAAAAACGGAGATAAAGTTTCTGTTTATGAAGAAAAGAATGGATTTTCAAGAATTGGAGATGGGCAATGGGTATCATCTCAATATTTAACAGATACTCCACAAGTTGTTACAAAAACAATGTATGTAAAAGTTAATACATCTTTAAACATAAGAAGCGGTGCTGGTACAACTTATTCTTTAGTAGGAAGTTTAAAGAATGGTCAAGCAGTTACTGTTTATGAAGAGAAAAATGGATGGTCAAGAGTAGGAAATGGACAATGGGTAAGTAGTCAATATTTAACATCTAATGCTTCTCAACAAGTAACTTATCCTACAAAATATGTAACAGCTAATGGTGGATTAAATGTTAGAGCTGGAGCTGGTACAGGTTATAGAAAAATTAAGGCTTTACCTAAAGGAGCAAAAGTTACAGTTTATGAAACAAAAAACGGATGGTCAAGAATTGGTAATGGGCAATGGGTAAGTAGTACATATATTGCATAATTTAAAAATGCTTGATAAAATATTATTTATATATTATAATAATAATTGAGCATTTTTATTTACGTAATAGAAAACATAGTTATTACATAAATAAAGGGATATAGATGTAAGTCTATATCCCTATTTTTTTGCGTTTATTTCTTTTATAATATCTTCTACTACTAACATTGTTGCATCATTAATTTGTTTCATTCCAATTAACATTCCTTGTTGTTGCCATAGCTTAATATATGGATTTAATAAATCTATACATTCTTTATCTGTTTTAGCCTCTTTAATTCCATCTATTAATTTTTGAGTAGCTTCAGAAAATGTTTCATCTGTGCTTCCACCAAATTGAATATTAATTGCTCCCATTTGGATTAATATTTCTTCAATATCTTTCCAGTTTCCTACTCTAATAATATTGTCAGAGTATTCATAATCTGGACGATTTGAATTCCAAGGTCTATTGAATAATAAAAATGGACAATTGAATTTTTTAGCATAATCTAAATTGTCTTCAATCATTACGTCTACATTTATTCTTTCTTTTTGTACGGTAAATATAATATCATCTTCTTTAAGCATAGGAAGTTGATTTAATAACCAATTCTTTTTTTGCTCTTGAAATTCTTTGTATGTAGAAGAAATAATAACAACTTCGTTTTCACTAGATAATATTTCTTCAATAACTTTTTTTACATTTGGCAATAAAGAAATATTATCAAAATAATATTCACTATGCATTGCTAACATTAATAAGTTTTTATCGTTTTCATTCCAATCTTCATAGAAACTCCATTTATATGCATCATTGATTGATAAATTTGGTTTACCTTCTAACTTATAATATTTATTGTATGCATTAAACCAAGTTTCACAATGATTGGTCATTGTATCATCAATATCAATTCCTATTCTCATATTATTCCTCCATAGTTTTTATTTCTGCATACCATTCTTTAGGAAAGTCTTCATCATATGGAATATTATTAAATAATTCTGGCATATCTTGTTTAAATTTAAGAAGTAATGGAATAAGTATCTGTCTAATTTCTGGATGAACCATTTTTGAACATCTTAATCCTAATATATGTCTCCATTCTCTTATATTACAAGTCATACATACTTCTGCTGCAACACTATGTGGGAGCATTGTTCTGCATTGGTCTGGAGTTGCTTTATTATTTGCCATTACCATATAAAATGTTTCTATATGTTTCATACATTCTTTCCAAGTTGCATAATTATTTGGGTCTGTAATATAAACAGGATTAATAAATTTAATATTATTTCCAAATTTATCTTTGCTATAATTACAGTATCTTGTAGATTCTATTGAAAATGCAGTTCCTGCTCTGTGCCTTGTTAAATCCTTATATGAATTAATAGAACAAGTAAATCTAACTGTTATTTTTTCGTGTTCTAAAACACTTTCGTGTCCACGATTAATACAATTGTTTAATAATTTTTTATAACTATCTTCTGTAATCATTCCTTCTGAACGATAACAAGTTCTACAAGCTCTTTCTATATTCTTCATTATTTTTATGCCATCATAATTTTCTACTTCGACTTTAGGTTCTATTATTTCCATTAATCCTCCTCCTTATATAAAGGATATTTTTCACATAATGCTTTAACGTGAGCTTTAATTGCTCCAATATTAGATTCATAATATGGACTTGCACATAAATCTATTAATGATGCAATTGTTCTCATATCATCTTCTACCATTCCTCTTGATGTAACAGCTGGAGTTCCTAATCTAATTCCAGATGTAATTGTTTTCTTTTCAGTATCAAATGGTACGGCATTTTTATTTGTAATAATATGACAATTAGATAATCTGTTTTCTAATTCTTGTCCTGTGATTCCTTTGTTTCTTAAATCTAAAAGAATTAAATGATTATCCGTTCCTCCCGTTAAGACATTAAATCCATAATGTTTTAACGCATCAGCAAGAACCTTTGCATTTTTAACAACTTGTTCCATATAAGTTTTAAATTCTGGTTGCAATGCTTCTTGGAAAGTAACAGCTTTTGCTGCAACAATATGTTGTAATCCTCCACCTTGTAGCCTAGGGAAAACAGCTAAATCAATTTTTTTAGCCCATTCTCTTTTACAAAGAATTAATCCTCCACGAGTTCCCCTTAATGTTTTATGTGTTGTAGATGTAACAAAATCACAATATGGGACTGGAGATGGATGTAATCCAGTTGCAACTAATCCAGCAATATGTGCCATATCACACATAAGAAGACATTTATGGTCTTCCCACCAAGATTCAGTAACAGATTCTTCTTCGGTCATTAATTCTTTTTTCTTTTCATTAACCTTATCAACAATTGCCCTAAAACGATAAAAATCTATTGTTCTAGGATATGCTGAAGCACCACAAATTATTAATCTTGGTAAATATTCTAAAGCAAGTTTTTCTACTTTATCATAATCTATTAAATAAGTTTCTGGGTCTACATCATAATAAATTGGTTCATAAAATCTTGATTGGGCAGTTGCAGGAGACATATGTGTTATATGTGCACCTGAATTTAATGTCATTGTTAGAACTTTATCTCCTTTTTTTAAACAAGCAATATATACTGCTTCATTTGCTTGTGCTCCACTATGTGGTTGAACATTAGCATATTCTGCATCAAATAATTTACAAGCTCTATCTCTAGCTAAATTTTCAGTAATATCTATATTTTCACATCCTGCATAATATCTTTTTCCGTGGATATCCTTCTGCATATTTTAATGTATGATAAGATGATTGTGCTTGTAATACTGCTTCACTAGGTCTATTTTCACTAGCAATAAGTTCTAGTCCATCTTCTTGTCTCTTGTATTCATTACATATAGTTTCCCATACTTCTGGGTCAACTTTTTTAACTTTATCAAAATTTAACATATATTATTACTCCCTATTAAATTTTATCTAAAATTTCTTCTATACGAGAATCTAATAGTTCTTCTAATCTTTGTTTGTAATTTGGATTATATGTAAGTATAGTAGAAAGCTGATTTGAAATAGCCCAATTATCAACTTTATAATTTTTAAGTGTTTCATCAATTTTATTTTTCAAAATATTATCGTATTCACTTCTATTTTCTTCATAAATTTGTTTAATTATTTCACTTAATCCTAAATCATAAGATAAGTTAAAATCTGAATTATCATTATATCTTTTTTCTATTCCATCAGTAATTTTTTTAAATAATATGTCTTTTAATGGAATTTGAAAAGCAATAGTATTCAATAGTTCTTTAACAATTTTTGTAACTAGTTGGTTTTGAATGTCTGTTTTATTTTCATTAATCAGATTTTGTAATTGGTCTTTAATTTGTTTTTTTATTTCAAATTGAATATCAGATTTAATTTCTTCTTCATCTATATAATCTAATAAATTCCCGATTTAATTCTATCTCTAGTTTCATTTAGTCCTCCTTTGTTATATAAAATATTACAAGCTTGTTTGGCTTTCCAGCCTATTAAACCTCTTTTAAATGATGTATGAACAAAATGTAGCTTTAATTCTTCAAAGCATTCTATATCAAAAGAATCATCATCTAAAATTACAAAAGGAGAATCTAAATGGTTGTGGTCTTCTAGCCACTTAATAATTTCTGTACCTCGATTTTGATGAATATAAGGAGTAGTCTCCTTAACATATATCCCATACTCAGCTAATCTGGCGTTTACAATGTAGTGAGCTCGTTCATTTAATCTCCAAGAACTAGATAATACAACTAATGGTTCATTATTATTATCTAAAATTGAATCATAAATTTTTCTTAAATTATCTAAACTTCTTGGATTAAATGGAACAAAATCCATACTCATTGGTTGATGATGGCGTTCATAACATTTTTCAATGTAATTTCCATCATTCAATACTCCATCTATATCTAAAAATATGATATTTGTCATAAAACTACTCCTTTATATTTTATCTAAAATTATGAGTTTTTAACAGCATCTTTTAATGCTTTAGCAGCTTTGAATCCTACAGCTTTTGTTGCTGGAATTGATATAGCTTCACCTGTTTGTGGGTTTCTACCGCTTCTAGCAGCTCTTTCTCTAACTTCAAATTTTCCTAATCCTGATAAAGCAACTTCTCCACCATTTGATAATTCGTTAGAAATTACTTCTACGATTGCGTTTAATGCAACCTCTGCATCTACTTTTTTAATTTCTGCTTTTTCTGCTATTGCAGCAACTAATTCTTTTTTATTCATAAAATGTTCCTCCTAAAATTTTTTATTCAAAAATCAACCTTACAGCCCTATTTAAAAAGGTGATTATGAATAAACATATATTTATAAGTCCTTTCGGAACTTACATACTTATTATACCACACTGACAACTAGTTGTCAAGTTAGATAGAAATTTAAAACTCTTTTGTATAAAGTATAATAGGAGCATCTTTTCCCATATAAGGTAAAGCCCTTATAGTATTATACTCTATAAATTCCAATGCATCTATATAAGACATTTTATCTTCTTCCATCAAGTCCACAATCATCTGTTCCATATCATATATAGCTCTATCATCAATAGTTAATCCTATAATTGAATTAGGATAACGTGGATTGTCAAATAACTTTATAGGTATATTATTTTCTTCTGCATAAGTGCATACTTCATCATATGTCATAATTGATGCTCCTTTCTAAAATTATTTTTCATCATCAGTTTCAATTCCTAATATTTCATAACTCTCTTTAAAGTAATCACAAATAAATTTTTTTTGATTTTTGCCTAATAGAGCTAATTCTTTTTCAACTTCGTGTGCATAATGTCCATAAGGACATCCCATACACCCCGTTCTAGTAACATAATTATAAATTGATGGAATTTCAATGTTAAATTCATTATAAATTTCATTTAATAATTTATCATCTAAATCCCATATTGGAGTAAATTTCATATCTTTAGTAAAACAACTTTTATATTTTGCTTTTCTTGTTGCTCCTTCATAACTTCTTACTCCTAATATTGGTTTTAAATTATTTTCTTTTTCAAATTTATGAGCAGGTTTCTTTTTTAGGAAATCACAACATTTCTTGCTAATAGGATGTAACTTATTATTTAAAAGTAATTCTCTACTTTTTTTATTTAACCCAAATTTATTTGGATGCATTTTTCCGTCTTTTCCTAAAAAATCTCTATCATAAATTCTGTCTAATAAATACTCAGCTCTACTCCCTTTTTGATATAAATATATTAATTCGTCTTGAGTTTTGCTGAAACAAGGAATGCCATATTGTTCTTTTATTTCGTGAGGTTTCTTTACGGGAAGTAATACAATATCACAATTATCATAAATTCGTTGTCTAATTTCTGGATGCTCCATATATGTATTTATTCCTACAACTTTTATTCCATCTATATGCGCATATTCTTTGATGAACCAATATAATAAATGACTATCTTTCCCTCCCGAATAAGATAAGTAATATTCCTCAGGATTTATTTTATTAAATTTTGTTTTAAGGTCTTCTAAATAGAGTTGTGCATTAGTCATAATGATACTCCTCTAAAAATTATTTTTCTAACATATTTTTTATTATAATATGACCTTGTTTCATACTTTTTTGAACATCTATCCATCTTTGATTTTCTGAGCCAGCCCATTTAAGATTAAGATTTTTCTTTTCTTCAACAAACTGCCCATCTACTAAATAATCTAAATAGATTAACATACTTTTTATATCCTCATCATTTTCTGATAATAATTTTTCTAAAGTATATCCTGTCCACATCCAAATGTCTTTTTTAGGGAACTTAAATTTAAAAGCTCTTATAATGTCTACAACAGTTTCTCTATTGTTTGGATGCATTGGTTCTCCACCTAAAATAGACAAACCTTTAATATATTCTTTATCACATAGTTCTAATAAAGTATTAAGAGTTTCGGTTGTGAATTCCTTACCCCCTTCAAAATTCCAAGTTTCTGGATTAAAACATCCTTTACAATGAAATTCACAACCTTGTACAAATAGAGATACTCTAACACCTTCACCATCTGATATATCCATTTCACGTATTTTGTTATATCTCATATTTGTTCCTCCTTTTTATTCTTTTAAATCTTTATTGTCTAAGTGTAAAACTCTTTCTTTTATTTCTTGTGTTCTTCCTTTATTCCAGAAATTAGTTCCTATGTATCCGCAAGTACGTCTTGCAACATTCATTTTAGTATGGTCTCTATTTCCACAATTTGGGCAATACCATTCCATATTATCATCAATTTGCATTTCTCCATCAAACCCACATACTTGACAATAATCTGATTTAGTATTAAGTTCTGCATACATAATATTATCATAAATAAATTTCATAACTTCAATTATTGCATTTGGGTTATTTTGTAAGTTAGGTGTCTCTACATAACTTATCGCTCCTCCGTGGACTTAATCTTTGGAATTCACTTTCTAATTTTAGTTTATTAAAAGCATCAATTTCTTCAAATACTGGTACGTGATAAGAATTTGTAATATAATCTCTATCAGTAATACCTTCAACCTCTCCAAATCTATTTTTTAAACATTTTGCAAATTTATAAGTTGTAGATTCAATTGGTGTTCCATATACTGAATAATCAATATCTTCTTCTGCTTTCCATTTTGCACAAGCATCATTTAAGTGTTGCATAACTGCTAATCCAAATTCTTTTGGTTCTCCTTCTTGTGTATGAGATTCACCTGTCATATATTTAACACATTCATATAATCCTGCATACCCTAAAGATATTGTACAATATCCTCCGTGTAATAAAGGTTTAATATTCTCTCCTTTATCTAATCTTGCGAATGCTCCATTTTGCCAAAGTAGAGGTGCAGCATCAGATGTAATTATACTCATTCTTTGATATCTTGCTTGTAAAGCTTTATGACAAAGTTCAAGTCTTTCATCAAATATCTTCCAGAACTCATTCATATCTTTTCCAGAGGATAAAGCAATATCTGGTAAATTAATTGTTACAACACCAATATTAAATCTTCCATAATATTTGCCTTTCCCTTCAACATAATCTAATGCTTTTGCAGGGTTTCCTTTAATTCTATCTGGTGTTAAGAATGAACGACATCCCATACATCCATAACAATCACCATTACCATATTGATTAATTTTATTTTGTTTCATTATTTTTTCAGAAATATAATCTGGAACCATTCTTTTAGCTGTACATTTAGCAGCTAGTTCTGTTAAATAATAATATTTACTATCTGGATGAATATTATCTTCTTCAAGAACGTAAAGTAATTTTGGGAAAGCTGGTGTTATATAAACACCTTGTTCATTTTTAAATCCTAGAATTCTTTGATTTAAGAATTCTTCAATTATCATAGCAAGTTCATCTTTATATTCATCTGTTTCTCCTAAATACATACAAACAGATAAGAAAGGCGCTTGACCATTAGTATTAGTCATTGAGTTAACTTGATAATTAAATGTTTGTACACCATCAGCTACTTCTTTTTTAGTATCTTTTAATGCACATTCTTTTGCTTTATCTTCTTCAAATCCCCAATCTATATATTTTTTTAAGAATTTATTATAACTATCTCTTACAAATGGAGCTAAATGACTTAAAGTTATTGTACATCCTCCATATTGGCTAGAAGATACTCCTAAAATTATTTGTGTTGCTATTGTAGCTGCTGTAATAAATCTATGTGGTTTTTCTATCATTACACCATTAATAACAGTTCCATTTTGTAACATATCATTTAAGTTTATTAAGCAACAGTTATTTAATGTTTTTTGAGCAAAATAATCGGCATCGTGAAAATGTATAATTCCTTCATCGTGAGCTTTTACAACATCTTCTGGTAATAAAAATCTTCTTGTTATATCTGTACTTGTTATTCCTGCTAAATAATCTCTTTGTGTTGTTACTACTCTAGCATTTTTGTTAGAGTTTTCTGTATTCCAATAGTCATTAGTTCCATCAATTAATTCTTTGATACTTAAATCTGTTGTATTAGATTGTCTAACCATTGCTCTTTTTTCCCTATAAACTATATATGCTTTTGCTAAATCATATTTATCAGCTTCCATTAACTTTTTTTCAACCATATCTTGAATTTCTTCAACAGTTAGTTTTGCTTTATCATAATCTTGAATATTTTTTGCAATTTCTTTAGTTAATTGTATAGAAGCCTTTTGTCTTCCTTGAACATCTTTATTGGCTTTAAAAATAGCCTCTTCTATTCTACTTTTATCAAAATCAACAATTTTACCATTTCTTTTAATTACACTTGAAACCATAATTATTTTCCTTTCTAGTATATATTTATTTTCGTATCTAAAATCGTAAAATTATTCTTTAATTTCAGTAGGTTCAACTACATCAGATGTATTAGAACTTTCTTCAATTTCATTTTCTTCAGTAGTATTTGTATTTTCTACTATTTCAGTTTTAGATTCTTCTTTTAATTTTTCAACATCTATTGCTAAATCAGGAACAGTCTTGTTAATAGTTTCTTCAATAACTTCTTCTTTCTCTGCTTTTGTTTGTCTTGTAGTGAATCCTTCTTGAAGAATTACATTAGGGTCTGTTTCTAATTTTGTACCATCTTCAATTTCTCTTACTTGTCTAACTAGAGATTCTCTTTGAGCTTCTAATAACAAATATTCTTCTTGAGCCATTGTTGTAGGAATACCTAAAGCAAGTTCTCTAATATGTCTTAATACTTTATAATCTGTATCAGATAATTGTTTTCTTAAATCATATACAAGAGTTTCAGCTCTAAGATTACTTTCAATTCTTTGTACTTTTTTAGCATCAAGAACTAATTGTGTTCCATCATATCCTAACTTATAACAAGCTAAATATTTCATATCAATTGTATCGTCATCTGGCAACTCAACTGAGTTAGGTAAATCACCTTTCATTATAAGCATCTCAACATAACCATCATTATCGAAAGTTACCTTCATTTAAAATCCTCCCTTCTCTATTTTTCATTTTATAATAAACGATTACTCGTTATTAACCTTTTTATTTTCTGCTTCTTTTGCAGTTTGTATCATTTGTTCTGTAAGTCTTGCTGCATATTCTTCTTGTAATTCTTTTTGTGTTTTAAATCTATATTTACTTAAAGGTTGAGTCCTTTTCATTCCATCTTTTTTTATTTGTGCTTTTAATCTATTCCTTTCTACTTTTCTAGCGAATCCACTCATAATAATCCTCCTTATTTACCACTACTTCCTAATATTCCATTTCCTCTTTTTGAAGGGATTTGTTTAAGTTCTTCAAAACTAATTTCTCTAACAGGAAGGTTATCAACTTTATGTAAAACTAATTGTGCGATAGCCTTTGTTTCTGGATAAAATATTGCATTTGAAATATTTTTAATTAAAGTTTCATCATTGTCAGGACTTTTAATTTCTTGATATATATTTCTAATAACCATTTCTTTTTCTTCATCTGTTAAATTGTCATATGAATCCTGATATTGGTCTCTTAAAAATTTTTCCATATCTAATTTATCTTGTTCTGTTAAATTATTTACATCTACTGATTGCCATTTTTTTAATTCATCCAATGCGTCTTGAAGATAAGTATCTTTGTCTCCAAAAATTAAGTATCTATCATTTACATTTGATATAGCAACAAAAATTTCCCCTCTATATCCTGAATCAACTACTCCAGCACTTTTTTTAATTCCTTTACTTCCAGTACTTCCTCTTTCTTCGACTTGAAAATAATAATTAATTGGTAAAGCACAAGCAATTCCAGTAGGAATTAATTTTGTTGTATGAGGTTTAATGATTTTATCTTTCTTTTCTACTCCATCCCAACAAGCATAAATGTCAAATCCTGCATTTTCGTCTTCTTTAGAAGGAATAATTGCATTTTCTTTTACTTTCGCAAAAATAATTTCTAATTCTTTTTCTCCGATATTAGTCATTATTATTTCCCTCCATTTTAATAGATGATGCGCAATCTAAATTTGCTTCTCCACAAACACAAGTTGTTCCGCAATTGCATTCTCCACATTTTATAATGGTTGATTCATTAGTTAATCCATATTTGTCTAACCAAATTGTTTTGTGATATTTTACAATTTCATATTTGTCTGGGGAAGAACTACAATCTTTTACATCTTCATTCAAACTATCTGATGTCTCTTTTGCTATTGCATATTCTTCGAAGATTTCTGCATCTTCTATATCTTCAGAAAACTCTGAATTTCTATCTAAAAAATTCATTTGTTCTATGTCCATAATAACATAACCATTTTTTTCAATATACATATTATTTACCCAACCCTTCATAAATAGCTTCTAATTTTTTTGCATTAGTTAATTCTTCTAATCTTGATGCTTGAATTTTTTCATTTTCTTTTAGAATTTTCATTTGAGCTTTTGTTTCTGCTTTCTCTTCATCGTCTTCAAATGTTTCTTCTGGTGCAACCATATCGGCAAATCCAATAACATCATAAATTTCGCAATCTGGTAATCTTTTCATTACTGTAACAGCAATATTAGAATCATAATCGTAAACAAAAGCAAATACTTTTTGCCCTTCGTATTTACTTCTATGACTTAAAAGGTAATCTGTAATTTCTTTTTTTACTTCTTTTAAGTCTAATGAACAAGGATTTCCATTAGCATCTATAAAATCTTTATATTTTTTGTTAAAAGAAATAACAACCTTTTTATCAATTTCTACAATAATATCATTTTTATCTAAAATTTCCATAGTATTACCTCCTATTTACTTTTTTTTACTTTTGTTTCTTTGTCTATATTTTCAAACAATTTAGAAACTTCTTTATTTGATTCTTTTACTATGTTAATAAAATCTGTAAGAGACACTTTTTCTTCTTTGCTTAGTTTTGTTTTTTCTCTTGTTATTTCTTTAATAAGAGAATTTCCTAGATGTTCCCAAGTTGAATAGTATCCTAAAATTTTCATTCCTTCTTTTTGTTCTTCTTTAGATAATTCTTTATCATCACTTGAAATTTTTTTACGAAGAATAAAACATCTCTGGTCAAGTGTTACTTGATAAGTATCATTTAAAACCACTATTGGGTCTGGAGTGATAGTTTTTTTACCTGCCATATCTAAAATTCCTCCTTTTGAGAATAAAGTGGCAATTAGTTGTCAGTTGGGTAACATAAATTGACAACTATTTGTCAGTTTTCTTTAATTTTTAGGAGAGAAAATCTCTCCATAATTTTGTCGTCCATATATATTATACCATACTTTTTTTATGATGTCAAGTTAGGTGTAATTGAGTCATATCAAGGATTAGACGTCATATTTTTTTTGTTGTCTTATCCCATCTTTTAATGTTTTGATAATATAATCTATATCATTATTTGGAATTGGTTCTTTAAAAGAAAATCTTAATGAAGATAATGCTTCACTATCCGTTAATCCCATTGCTTTTAATACGTGAGATGGAGTATCACTATCTGAATGACAAGCTGAACCAGCACTAACACATATGTCGTGATTATCAAGATATAATAATAAATTTTGAGCATTAATGCCTTGAAAAGCTATATTAAAAATTCCTTTTGCCTTATATCTTATTGCATTTTCTGGAATATTTGAATATGCTTCTTTAATTCCATTTAAAATTTTATATCTAAAACGATAATCAAACTCTTCCATTTCAATCATTTTTTCATTAAAACCTTGATATGTTATTTCTAATGCTCTAGCAATTCCCATTATATATGGGACATTTTCTGTTCCACTTCTAAGTCCTTGTTCTTGCCCTCCTCCATTTATTAAAGGATTACATTTTATTCCTCGTTTTAAATAAAGAATCCCTATTCCTTTCGGAGCTCCAAATTTATGACCAGATAATGATAAAGAGTCTACACCTAATTCTTGAACATCTAGTTTCATTTTTCCAACAGCTTGAACTGCATCGGTATGGAATATTATATTTGGTACATAACTTTTTAAAAGCTTAGACAATTCTTGAATAGGTTGAATCATTCCTGTTTCATTATTTACTAGCATAACACTTGCATATATAGGCTTTTCTTTTTGAATTAAATTTTTAAGTTTCTTTACTCCTTCTATATCTATAATACCAGATTTAGTAATAGGTAATGTAATTTGTAAGGCGCCAAGTGTATGTATTTGCTTACAAGCATTCATTATAGCAGGATGCTCTATTGGAGAAGTTATTATAGCTGAATTTTCTTTAAAACATCCTTTAATAAATAAATTATCACTTTCACTCCCACCAGACGTAAAATATATTTCGTCAGGGCTACAATTTAATATTTTAGCAATTCTTTCTCTAGCATTTGTAATTACATATTTTGCTAATCTTCCTTTAGCATATATAGAAGATGGGTTGCCCCAATGCTTTAAAAAATATATATTCATTTCTCTTATGACTTCAGGATATACTGGTGTCGTTGCTGAATTATCACAATAAATTTCTTCCATTTTTATTTCCTTTCTAATAGATAATATGATTGTGGAAATGTTAAAATGTTTTTACCATATTCTATATTCATTTTTCTATTTGTTGTGTGTTTAAAACCAAGCTTCAAAAAGATATGAGCTGCAATTCTATTATCTTTAAATGTTGAAACGGATATTGGGTAATCATTAAAATTATTTAATATAGCTTTTAGTAAAGATTGCCCGATTTTCTCATTTTGATATTTTGGGTCTACAAATAATTTTTCAATGTAATATCGTTTATTCCCTTTATTATCAACCCCTAATCTAATTATAGTGAATCCAGAAATACCTAATAAAATTTGATTTTTATGCCCTCCGAAACCCTTGTGGCACAAGGGTTTTAGAAGACGATTTTTTTGAATTTTTTATAATTTTTTTATGAGATAGCATTATATGTGCATTTTTGTCATCTAATAATTTTTCCAAATCTTTTTTTAAACTAGTTTTTGTTTGATAATAAAGGTATTCTGAAATTTTTAACATAGGAGCATAGTTTTCTTTCCAACAATCATATTCTATTTCGGCACATCTTTGTAAATCTTCTTGACTAATCAAAAATGTCTCCTCCTAACATATTAGATTCATCTTTACTGTCTTTTGATTCTTCTGTTTCTGTATTATTTATAACCCCATTAATCAATAATGGTAGAAATGTTTGACGAGCTAAAACTTTGTCTGTTGTATAAGCTGTAAGATATGCATTTGGTTGGAATATTACAAAATTCATATCTTTTGCTCTTGTTACTGCTGTATAGAATAAAGTACTATCTAAAAGAATTGTATGTCTTGTATCCATTACAAATATTACTGCTTTATTTTCAGAACCTTGCATACTATGTACGGTTAAAGCATATGCCAAATCAAAGTTAGCTAATTCTACACTTCTAAAATGAACTATTCTACCATCATCAAATGTAACAAGAAAACTTGACCTATCATCAGAGATATCAGTTATTGTTCCTAATTCTCCATTAAATACCATTTGCTCGTAATCATTTTTTCTTCTAATTACTCTACATCCTAATTTAAAAGTTCTTGGAGTTTTATCCTTATCCTGATATGTTCCACTTTTTATTTCAACATCTTCATCAGCTAAAAGTAATTCTTGAATTTCTTGATTGAAACTATCTGTACAATTTATCATATTACTTTTCATAGGTACTATAATTGATATTTCTTCTGGAGTAAGTGGAGTATCTCCTCCAATGCCCCCACCACTAATCAATTCTTTATATAGCATAATTGCTTGTGTATGAATAGATGTGGCATTTAATAAATTATAATAATGCATATCATTTCTTTCTCCGTGAGTAACGTGTAATGGTAAGGTTCCAGATGCATCATAATCATTTCCTACTGCAAATACATCTATTTGTTGTCTTATGTTATTTGCATCTATTTTTATTCCTGATTTTGCTGCTTGCCTATGAATTTTTGTTAATCTTTTAATACAGAAATTACTTGTTAGCAAATCCTTTGCAACTGAACCTGCTCCTATTGCAGGTAATTGAGCATCATCAAATACTAATACAATCTTTCCTCCACTTTTTATTGCTCTTAATAAAGACAAAAATAAACCAACATTTATCATAGAGCACTCATCAACAATAACTATATCATAAGGTAACGGATTTTCTTCATTATATAGAAAACGTCCTTCTCTAAAGTTTAACAATCTATGAATAGTAAATGAATCCATTCCAGTAGCTTCTCTAATTCTTATAGCAGCTTTTGCAGCTAGTGCACAACAAGCGATATATTTGTCTTTCCATAATTCAATTATTCCTTTAATAGTTGTTGATTTACCAGCTCCAGCGTGAGCAGTTAAAATGATTACATCATTATCTAATGTAGATTTAATTGTATCAACTTGTTCTTCTGTTAAGCTTAAAGGTTCTCCTGCTTTAGCAGACATATAATCATTAGTTCTTTGTACTGCTTCTTCTAAAGTGTATTTTGGAACTAAATGTTCTCCTTCATTTACTCTGTTTAAATGTTTCAAAATACTTTTTTCTGCTCTAAAATATTTTGCAAGACCAATTCTTTCTTCATCTACATAAAACATTGAACCGCATCCTAATAATTTTGTTAATTCTCTTTCTTGAGAGAAATAATCTTTAACACAGGGTTGACATTCAGGGATATTTTCTTTTATTAAGTGAGCCATACTATGTTTTACATCTATAGGATTGTTAATAAATATCCAAGTATGCCCTCCATCAGAAGCATTTGCTATATCTTCTAAAGCATTCTTGCAGAAAGAAATTAAACGAGATTCGCTATTTATCATAGTTGGTTTAAGAGCTAATGCCAATTTATCAACTCTTTTCCATCCAAATCTTGCTAATTGCATAAGTACATATGGGTCATCTTTTATTTTTTGTAAAACTATTGCTGGGCTATTTCCTAATTTATTATTTTTACTATTCGTTGGGTCATCAAAATTTCCTAATGAAGTAATGGTTCCTAATGAAAATTCTGGAAATTGTCCTAATGTTGCAATTAGTTCTACATAATCTCTGTATTGTAAAACATTTCTATGGATATTGTCCATAGCTTCTTGTCTTTGTCCTTTAAGTCTTGGTAATCTAAAATTTTCATCTGCAAATATTTTTTCTACAAAATCTGGGCACTCTGCTTTAATAAGATTATACTGGTTATTTGTTACTAAAAATTTTAGATACTTATCTAAATCATCATATTTTTGATTTTCCATTTCAAAAACTGCAACAATTTTATATTGATAATTATTATATTTTTCATTAAGCTCTAATTTTGCTTTAAACTTATAGCTTTTCATTGGAATAAGTTCTATTGTATCTCCACAAACAATCCCTGTTGTTTTTTTTGTATAAGCATTTAATGCTAATTTAGGTAAAGGGCTATCTGTTTCAAATTCACAAATATTAAAATACATATTTGGGTCTTTAAAAGAAGGACTAGAGTATATTGTTCTATTTATGGTTCCTATGAAATAATATACTCCATTTTCATCTGGGATACCTTCTTCCATACATTCTTTAGCTGAATGACCAATTCTTTCGTCATATAATCCCATAAATTAAAATCCTCCATTCTCTTCTAAATTTTCTTTTCTTGCTTTTAACCAAACTTGAAAATCTTTAACTTCTTTTATAAACATTTGATTGTTTTCTCCTTTTCTTCCTAAAAGAGCTATACATTTGCCTTTCTGTAATAAATCTCCATATGTTTTAAATATACTAGACCAAGCAACAGATTCTATTATACCATTAATTGTATATAAATCAATATATGCAAAAACATTATTATTTTTGTCTTTTTTCCTTTTTAAGTCAACTACAACTGCAAGTAATACACCTTCAGCACCTTGACTTACGTCATTCCAATCTGTCACATAATCTTTTACTTCTTTCAATGGATTATTAGTTAAAAACATTGATAATGTTTCAAATTCCCACATATATTCATCATCCATATATTTATCAATAAGTTCTTTTCTTTGAGTTTCTGCTTTTAAGTTTTGTTCGTCATCAAATTGTTTTTTACGTCTATGATTATATGCTTCTAATAAATCTGCATTATTTTTCTTTTTATCTGGGTCATTAAATTTTTTAGGGTCTATTCCATATTTTAGTAAAGTAGCTTCTTTTGGAGAAGGAATAGTTTTTACAGGTTTATATTCTCTTCTGTCAATTACTGCATTAAAATATGTTAATAATTTTTTTCGTTTTTCTTCAGAACCAAATGCTCCAGATTTTATAAGTTGGACAATATGAGATTTACTACATCCACTTCTTTCTATAAAATCTTTTAAGCCAGTATAAGGTTTATTTTCTAATATTTTTGTTACCACTGATTCTCCCAATCCTTTAATTGCTTGTAATCCAAATAAGATTTTATTATCCTTAACAACTGCCGTAAAATCTTTTCTTGAATTATTAATTTGTGGTGGTAAAACATCTATTCCTAACTTATAACATTCATTAATTAATATTCCTATTCTTGAAACATCTCCACTATCTGCATTTAAACAAGCTGTCATAAAAGCTACTGGATAATGATATTTCAAATAGGCTGTTAAATAACTAAGTAATCCATAACTCACAGAGTGCCCACGATTGAATGAGTATCCTGTTTGTTTCAAAATTAATTCCCAAAGTTGGTCTAATTGTTCTGTAGTCCATCCCTTTGCTGACAACTTCTCTCTAAAATCTGTTTCAAGTTTTGCCATAACGTCTAATTTTTTCTTACCTATAGCACGTCTTGCATTGTCTACTTCATTTTCTGGAAAACCAGCATACCTAAATATTTGAAGAACTTGTTCTTGGTATAGTAATATTAGATTTGTTGTTTTAAATATTGGTCTTAAGTCTTCGTGTATTAAATGAGCATTTTCTGGGTTTAATTTATTAGCACAATATTCTGGAAAGCCATCTTTTGTTCCGAGGTCTATTTGCTGCATTAATTGCAATAACGTCCTCTATATCATTTGCTTTGGCTTGAATACACATTTTTCTCGCTTCTAATGACTCCATTTGAAATACTCCAACCGTATGTCCAATTTTATATATATTGTCATATACCTCTTCATCATCTAAATTTAAGTTATTGATATCTACATCATCCCAAGTCAATCCAGCAATTTTTAAAGCATCGTCTACAATATCTAATGTTTTTAATCCTAAAAAGTCCATTTTGATAAGTGATAAATCATCCATAGCAGCGTGCATTTCGAGTTGTAGCATTTTGTTCCCATCTTTATCTTGACATAATGGAGCGTATTCAGTTACGGGTCTAGGGGCTATAATTGTTCCTGCTGCGTGTCTACCACGAGATTTTGGTAGTCCTTCTAATTGTAAAACGTAATAAAACCATTTTGGAAATTGTTGATAAACTCTTGTCATTTTAGGATTAACAGATAACACGTTTTGTAATGTTTCTTCTTTCTCTGTTTCTTCTCCTAAGTCATCTATTGTTTTAACTGTTGGTATCATTTTTGCTACTTCATCTCTTAAATTATAAGGAATTTTTTTATAATAAGGACTTTCTGGGTCTTCATCAAGAACTTTGCCTATATCTCTAATTGCTACTTTAGTTGATAGAGTATTATAAGTACAAATAGGTGCTACATTTGCTCTACCAAATAAATCTTCGGAAATTTCTACAAATTCTCTACGTCTTTCTTTACTTATATCCATATCATAATCTGCCATAGATTTCCTTCCTAAATTTGCAAATCTTGAAAAATCTAATTTCCAACGCACAGAATCTATTTGAGTTACCCCTAAACAGAATAAACATAAACAATTTGCCCCTGACCCTCTGGAATATCCTAATGGAATGCCCTTTGCTTTAGCAGCGTTTGTTAACATTTGTAACATTATAAAATATTCACTATAATGTAGGGCTTTAATTACTGGTAATTCCTCATTGATTCTTTTTCTTCTTACTTCTTGTTTCTCCTCAGAAAGATTCTTGAACTTTTCATCAAACCCTTTCCAAATTAAATATTCTACATATTCATCTCCATTCTCAAATTCTGTAGGAATATCTATAATAGGCATCTGATTTTCTTGATGTAACCCTATATCAATATCTTCAACCATATCTGCAATTTTTAATGTATTATCTATGGCTTTTTGAACTAAATCCATCTTAATATCGAATTGGGAACAAGTATCTATTACCTCTTGATATGTTTGTAAATAACATCCTTCATAATTTTCTCCAACTTCTCTTTCTGTCCCAATTTTAACAAATACACTATGTACATCAAGTTGATTTTTATTAATCATATGTGCATCTGTAGTAATAATTATTTTGTCTGTATTTACTTCTTTTGCAAAATCTAATATATTATTATTTAATTGCATTTGATACTCATTAGGATGTGATTGAATCTCTAAATAAAAATCATCAAATGTTTCATTACATAAATTATAAAAAGCTTTTGCCTCGTCTTTTTTTCCTAACTCTAACATTCTACTTATACGACCAATCATACAGGCAGAACAAGCAATAATTCCTTTTCCCCAACCATTATCTTTTATTCTTTGAACTTCTATTAATGGTTTTTTATAAAATCCATCTGTAGCTGCCCAACTAGAAATCTTAAATAGGTTTTGTAATCCTTCTTTATTTTTTGCTAATAATATTAAGTGGTATCTAGGTTGTTTATAATCTTTTGTGTCTGCTTTCTCTAAAGCGTTATCTACTTCATAAGCTTCTTCACCGATAATTGGTTTAATGCCATAGGCTTTACATTCTTTAACAAAATCTACAAAACCTGACATATATCCGTGGTCAGTTATTGCAATAGCTGGTTGATTATTATCTACTGCAAATTTAACAATATCTGGAATCTTTGCAATACTATCAAGAAGTGAACCAACAGCAGTATGTACGTGTAAATTTACAAAATTCTGCTCCATCTTACTCATTCCTTTCTTTATTTTCTCCAAACATATTTTTTCATTCCTGCGTCAAATATTTGAAGATATCCTTTACTTTCCATAATTTCCTTTTCGCTTTGTTGCCAAAAGTCATCATTTTTATGTTCTTTATATTTATAATTTTCATCAAATCCATACAATCTGTGCATATATTGTTTTTGACAGTCTCTTCTCCAATAAACAATATTGTTTCTTTTTACCCACCAATAACTTGGTGCTGTAATTCCTTCAATTTTAAATCCAAGTTTATCATATACCTTTCCACTCATTTTTGTTATATCGGAAAAAGAAATAATTTTTTGTGGATTATGTTGTTTTATAAAATATGTAAATAGCTTACTTGCTCCACCAATTACTCTATATCCGCTTTTTGTGCAAAAACGAGATAGTGTACAAATATCTTTCTTAATAGAAAATGTCATACAAGATATTAATTCTTCATTAAAAAACAATCCATAATTATATTTAGAATTAGATGTTTTTCCTTGAAGATGGTACTTCTCATAAAATGAATTAGCAACATAATTAGTAATTTCTTTTATTTTGCATTTTCTTGCATAAATATTTGTAATATTAATATTAAAGATATTATCTAAATAATCAAATATTTTTTTATTGTTTTCTGGTAAGAGTTCCCATTCAAAAATATGTATTAAACGAATTGAATTTTTCTCACATTCTAAACTTTTTTCTTGGTGATATCTTCTATCCTTTGGAGGAAAGTTAAGATATTTTGAAGAAGAGTGGCAACATATCCCATTTACTTCAATCCCTATATTAAACTTAGGAATAAAAAAGTCTATTTCTAGTGGAGGGATAACATTTCTATTATGTAAAGAATATTCTATATTATTTTTATCTAAAAAATCCTTAATAGTTTGTTCATATATAGAAGATGTTTCTATTTTAAAAAAGTCATTTAATTCCCATTTATTATCTTTTATGATTTTATATATATTTGTTATGTCATAATTAGATTCTTTTGCAAAATCAAGTATATTTGGAGGTCTTGAATTATTTTGTTGGAATAAGTTAGACCATTGTTTTAACAAAGAATAATTATGTAATATGTCAATATATTTTTTGTCTATGTTCATTTGGTTGCTACTTGTAATTCCATATGTTTCATTCATTTTCTTCTGAATCAATCCATTTTTAAAAAAACTATCTGCCCCATATCTTTGTTCCATTGTTTTTTTTGCTTTATTTCTAACTACAGTGTTTGAAAGGGTACATTTAACTCCATATTTTTGAAGATTTGTATTTTCAATACGTTGTTTAACACATTCTTTATTAGGACATTGTTGCTTTTGCTTTCCGAAAAACGCATCTGCTCTCATATCAAATATTGTACCACATAGATTATGTTTAAACTTCAACTTTGTTCTAGCATTAATATATTCAGTACTCAACAAAGAATACTCATCTTGATATAAATTTTCTATTTCTTTTTTCAATTGAGTAAGTTTATCTTTTTTAATTGCGATTCTCCTTTCTAAAAAATCTTTCAACTTTTTTGATAATGAAATTATACTATAAGTTGAAAGATTTGTCAAGTAATTTTAATTAAAAATCAAAATTATCTATTTCATTTTTTGCTTCAATAATTTCGTAATCATCAACAATCATTTGATTTTTTGTTCTTCCTGCGAAGCTACTTATTCCTAATTTGCCAACAACAGTAATAGTATATTGTTTTTTAGGGTCATAATCTTTGCCATTTGCTATTCTTAAAATTTGTTCTTCACTCGAACATCTAAAAAACATAAATTCTATTTTAGAATATGTATATTTTACAGTATCTGATTTTTTACCTAATACATCTAAATTCATTGGATAAAAAGGAATATTTTCTATAACAAATGTTGGTTCTTCTATTCCTTTTCCCCATAAATTTTTATATGTCTGTATTAAGAAGAAATCTGATGGTGCTATATCTGATATATTTGAAATAATAAAATCAACTATATGCTCACTTTGTAAAACTTCATTTCCATATATATCTCTAAAATATTGTTGAAGTTTTTCTTTATTAGATAAAGGGAAAGAGAATCCAGCAGCTTGTTGATGCCCTTGTGCAAATGGAACCAATCCACTCTTTATGATTGTATCTTTAAAATTTATATCTGGGAATCCATTGTTAACTCTTAATGAGCCACCTAAAATTCCTTTTTTTGTATTTTGTGTACCCATCATTACAGGTCTCTTATATTTTGAAGCTAAATTCATAGCTGTTAATCCTACTATCTCTGTATTAGAAACTAAATTTGTAACATCAATAATAAGTACTGGACAATTTAAGTCTTCCTCTGATATTGAATTTGATACATCTTCTAATAATTTTTGTTTTTCTTCATCTTGTGATTCTTTATAACCCTGCATTATATTAATAATTTCTTTACAAATACCTTTCCTTGTTGATAAATCTTCTTCTGGAGAAATAAAACAAGTAAATAATTTTTCTTTTTCTTCAACTGTTCCTAGTCTTAATAATGCGTTAACTAATGGAGCAATCTTAAAAGAAACATCTATTGGATAGATATATCTTTCAAAATCTCCAGCTACATCTACTCCAGTTTTTTTAACTAATATTTTTAAAAATGGATTCACTAAATTTTCTTGTAGGATTCCTTGTTGTATAAAATATCTTGTTTCGTAATCACTTGTATCCATAACATCTGAGATGTTTCCTAATGCAACTAAATCTAAATAATCGTTTGCGTGGCTAGTAAAAAGTTCATCATCTATAGCTTGTAAAAATCTATAAACGATTCCTACCCCAGAAAATGCTTTATTTTTATATTTCTCAGAGGTTTGATTGTTAATGATAATTGCATTTTCACTTTCTTTATCTACAATGTGATGGTCAATTACTAAAACATCTATATCTGCATCTTTAAACTTTTTATGTTGTTCGAAATCATTACTTCCTCCATCTGGAGTTATAATTAATTTTGTATGTGGGTCAATTTCAATATCCTCAGAAAGACCGTGTCCCTTTCCACTATGCGTTACAATATTCCAATTTATTTTTGGTAAGTTTTCTTCTTTAGTTACAACTTGTAAATAGTTGTATAATGTTGCTGATGAACATATCCCATCAACATCTGGGTCAACAACTAATGAAATCATATCTTTATTTTTAATATGTTTCAATAAAGTTTGAACACCAATATCTATATTATTCAAATCAGAGTATGAATTTTGTTCTAAGTCTTCTTTATTGCTCTTCATAAACTCTTCAATGTTTGTTATTCCTCTGTTATTAAGAACAGTTTGCATTAAATGATTAATATCATTTGCACTATTCTTGATTAATTCATATTTCATTATATTTTACTCCTTATAATAAGATTTTACGCGTTTTATAAAGTTCTTCCCATTTTTTAGGATTATCCATTGGGCTTTCTTTTTCATTAAGGATGTTATTTGTATCTAAAATATATTCTACTTGTCTAAAAGGAGATATTTTTTTTCCCTCTTTAATAACTTCTTCTTCTAAAATATCTTTATCATAAGCAATAATTACTTTATTTGCTCCAGTCTGTGCAATTAATGTAATTTGCCAATCACTTAAACAATGTCCTCCAACTCCTACTGCATTTTTAAATCCCATATCCCATAATTGCATTACACCTTTCTCGCTTTCACAAACAATAATTTCATTTTGCTCTTGAATATATGGTAAAGTTTTATATAAACCATATAATATTTTACTTTTTGCACATTGGTGTAAGTATATATATTTGGGATTATATTCATCTACCACATCCCAAACTCGACGACCTTTTACTCCTACCAATCTGCCCAATTCATCTCTTATTGGAATAGTTACCCTATGAGAAAATACATCTATCCCAAGTCCGAAATTCTGTTTGTGTTCCACGTGAAATGTTATCTTTTAGGAACTCTGTATTATTCCAATCAAGATAGCCTTTTAATACTTCTTCACTAATTGGCTTTAATGTTTCGTCTAATTCTCCACGTTTAGTTTTTAGTAATGTAAGAACCTTGTTTTGATAACTAATTGAAGTATCAATAATTTGTTCTTCTCCATAGTAATCTAATCCAAAAAGTTCACAAAGCCAATTTATAGATTCTGTAAAGAAACATTGTTTAACAAAAGTAACTAATGAAATAATATCAGATATTCCATAAGCATCTTTAATATCTCTTGTATAAGCAATTACTCCTAGAAAAGAATCGTTATAGACTGTTGTTGAATTAGGATTATCTCCATCTGGCATACCGCAAGTTATATATTCTTCTCCACTATGCCATTTGATATGGTGCATCCCAAGTTGTTCTAAAACATATTCAACTTTATTATTATTAAAGATATATTCTTTAATTGTTTTTGCTTCCATAACTTCTCCTTTCTAAAATATTAAGATTCTGTATTGTCATCTGGTTCCCAAGATGAAACACTAGTTTCAGTTCTTGTACCATCTTCATTTTGCTTTATTTCTTGTTTTTTTCTTTTCCCATCAACATTCATAGCTAAATTAACTCTACCTTCTTCTGTCCATACATTTGTATCAAGATTTAGTGAAAATAATAAATCTGGTTTACTTCCTGCTCTGTTTTTGTCTATTCTACAAACATAATATCTTGTATTATTATCTAAACTATGAAGCTCTTCTTTTGCTGGATGGTCATTAACAGATTTCCAATATTTATAATTTTTATAGTCAGAAACAGCAATTTCTCTAAATAGGCATAAAGCATCTAAAACGTGTTTAATTTGTTTAGAGTTTGCTATATTATTTGAAGTAAGTTCTAATGGTTGACACAAAGCTGCATCATCTGTTAATTGGATATTTGCCCCAATAAATATATTTTTCTTCTTTGCAATCTCAGAAAGTATTGTAGCTGTTTTTTTCATTGCTGCCCAATCACCCATTGCATCTTTATCACTTTTAAATGTATCATAAAAAACATAATCAATTCCTTCTGATAAACAAGTATTTTCTATAATTTGTTTTAAATCATTATCAGAATAATCACTACCTGTCTCAATAATATATATGTGTTTTGACATTTTTGTATCTATCCATTGCGCTATTTTTCTAACATTCCTAAATTGAGATGACATTGTTTCAACTCTTTTTTCGTATTCCTGAGCAGTTTCAACGTGCTCACCATCTGAATTTACAATATGTGTAACTTCATTATTAATTACTCCATTTTCTCCTTCAAATTGTGGGTCAACTTTATATGTTCCATTTTGCAAAGCATTCTGCCTTAATTCCATTTGTATTCCGTGTAATTTTTGTATGTCTGGATTGTTTATTGATGTAGTAATTAAACAAGCTCTCATTTCATCTTCTGTCATTTCGTTTGATATAATTAAAACTTTTTTATCTTGAACAAATGCTAAATTACTAATAAGTCTCATTAAAAATCTACTTTTTCCTGCATTTGATAACATACCCCAAGCCATAAATTGACCTTTACGAATACCTTGAAAAACTTGAGTCATAAGCGGAAATGCAAAAGGCAAACCTTGTTCTGGAAATTGTAATTTATCAACTACAAAATCATCACAACAACTTGTTAAATCTTTCATTTCTTCTGTGTTTGCTAATTGTGTATATACTTTGTTTACAGTTTGAGACATTATCATTAAAATATCTCTTGGTTTCATTGTTTTAAAGCTTTTCCATTGAACTATTTTTTCTGCTTGAGATTTCAATCCCATTCTCCAATATTCTCTAACTAAAGAATAATTTTTTACAGAATTATAATAATTATCAATGTTTTTTGTGGAATCATTTTCTTCTGCCATCTTTATAACAAATTTTACCCAATTATAACCCCCATATTTTTGATATTCTCTCATCCTTTCAGCATTATCTGCCATATAAGCATTAACAGTATATTCTGATATTTTCCAATTATTTATTTTTCCCATTTCTACAAGAGTATTATAGAAGAATCTATTGGCGTCTGTAGTAAAATCCCATTTTGGTCTCATTGATTCTTCAAATCTTTTTATAATTTTTGGATTAAGATATGCAGAACCAATAAACGTTAATTCTGTAAACATAGACCTTAGTCGTTCTGGCATACCAACTAATGATTTGTCTACATCTATTTCATTCATTGAAATAAACTGGTCAACAGTTTCTTCATTATACCCAATTATTTCAATATCTTCAATGTTGTCAAATTCCAAATTAGATTCCTCCTTTTATTCTAAATCAGTTAGAAGTTCTTCTTCTACAAATTTCTTCATTAATTCTATTTTTTCAAACTCTTCTCTACTTTCTTTTTGACGTTGTTTATCAACACCTTGAAGAACTTGTGAAAAATCTCTAAGTGTCTCTCCACCATCTATTTTATTATTGTTTATTTGATTATACATAACCTCTCTTCTTTTGACATAATCTTCTAAATTATTTATTACTATTGCAATATCATAAAAAATTCTTGATAATGGATTTACATACCCATCTTTTTTATTTTTACTGTAATATGCTTTATCTAATTCTTTTCTATAATATAATAACATATCTTTTAATTGGAAATATGGAATTTGAACATTTTGTATCCCTCCATAATCTTCTCCACTATTTAAACTATCAACCATAGTATTTAGTTTCTTTGTCACACTTTTTAATCCATAATATCCATAAAAGTAATTAAATAATTCTTCTCTATCTTTCTTTGTTGCTTTTCTAGTTACTAACTTATCTTTTGTTAATGTTCCTTTTTTCAAATTTTTAGATATATGGACATTATGTCTTCTTTCAGCGTCTTCCATTAATTCTGTAATTTCATTTTTAGGTAATTTCTTTTTATTATAATAATCAATTAAACATAAATAGTGAAAGTGTTTTCCTCCGCCACCCTTTGGAATAAATGGGTATCCCATTTCAGGAGTAGTATATTTCTTTTTTTCATCACGTTCTATCTCTTTTTTGCAATAATCACATATCCAATATTCTACGTGCATATTCTCCTCCTTTTATCTAAAAAATAAGACATACGTTTTTGTATGCCTTATTTAAAAAGATTATAATGTTATCCCTAGGTTTTCTGCCCAAGCAACGATTGCATCTCTAACTTCTTTTAAGGCTGCCTTATCTGTGTACTTCATAGGATTTTTTTCTTTAAATCCTTTTTCTGCATATAATTCACCTAATTTTTTAGTAAGTGTTTTATCTGCATTTGCTTTTATACTTTTAATGTAATCTCCAACTTCTGTTTTTAATGCGTCTAAATCTGTGTCATAATCACTTACGTCTAATACAGATTCTCCAACTGTTGCAACTGTTTTCTTTTCTTGATATTTAATTTCTTGAGCAACACTTTCAGCTATTGAATTCTTAACTAAAAACTCTTGCTTATCTTTGTTCCCAGAAATAATTACTTGCCAATCCATTAAAGAAGGATTTATAATAATTTCATTTTGTTCTTTAACTCTTGTTCTGTCTTTATTTTCTACTTGTGCACAAATTTCTCCGTCATCATTTAAAAATGTATGTAGAACTGTTTTTACATTGTAATCAACTTGTTTGAATCCTTGTGGTAACACTCTACCAGTTTTAACACTAACAAATTGTCCTTCATCATTTTTTTCACTTCTTGTTTCTTCAGCTTCTCTTGTTGTAACTACAAAGTGTTTTCCAGAAGCCATTAAATCAAGTATTAATTCCTTTCCTCTTAGTGCCAAAGATTGATAGTCTTTTATTTCCATTCCAGCACCTTCAATAGCAACTACTTTTTCAGCTCCTGACATTTGTTTCTTTTGAGCTCTAACTGCTGCTCTTTTCTTAGAAAATTGATTTAAAGCATCTATACAAGAATCATATAATACTGTTAATGAATCAACTACTATTGCATCTGGTACAAATACTGAACCGTCTTCATTTTCTAAACTAAAGTTTGTATTACTTTGTGAATCGAATAGCATAATAGGTTTATTTGCATTACAATCTTTGGCTTGTTTGATTATCTCTTTAACTTCTTCTAATGATGTTGAATAAACAACATAAATGTTACTTACGTCAATTCCTTCAGCAGCTTTATAGTTTAATAAATCATCTATTGAACCATTTTCTGTATCTATATATAATACTTTCATTGGTTCTCCTGCTTCATTTTTCATATCTCCAAGTTGAGCAGCTAAACTTGATTTCCAAGTTCCTTTATCTCCATATATTAAGAAACCTAATTTAGATTGGATTTGACCTCCACGTCTTGCTTGTGCCATACTCTAATACCTTCCTTTTCTATTTTCTAAAATTTATTTTACTTATAGGACATTTCTGTCCTATAAGTATTTAATTAAAATGCGAAATCATCTACACTTGTTGTTTCTGCTTCAGCAGTATTAGTAGATTCTCCAAATTCTTGTCTTGCTCTAATAAATTGATTAATGAACTTTTGAACGTTTTCTTCTGTATATTCAATTCCATTATCAAATTGTGGAACACCATCTTTTGTTTCAATACCATTAATTAGGAATTCTCTTACAAAACTTCCTCCAGTATTTCTTTGCATTGGGTTCTTTTCAACTTTAACTTTTACACCCATTATTTCAACGTATTCATCAACTTCTTCTTCTTTAGCAGCTCCATTTACTAATGTACCAAATACTGTCATAGAAACATATTTATTTGCATTTTTCATAACTTGTAATAAACTAGCATAATTTTGATATACTTTATCTCTCATAATAAAGTCTTGTCTTCCCATTCTTTGATTTCCTATAATTAAACCAGTAATTGTTGCTTCATTTGTTCCAGAGATTTCTATTTCATCTACTAGTAATTTTTGTGTAAAGTTTGCAGTTTCTTTAAAACCTTCTTTAGTGAAATCTACATCTTCTGATGTGTGGTAAATTCTTGTAGGAACTAATCTTACAGCTGTTCCAGAATTTCCATTTTGCATTGTATAATCTTCAATTTGAATATTTCCAAAAATATGAACTGAATCTCCAACTTTGAATTCATTAAGTATTTCAGGGATTGCATCAAATGTTAACATATGAGCTGTTGCTCTTCTTTCGTTACCTTTATCGTCTGTTACTTTTCCTTTATGGAAAGAAACTCTATCTATTGGTTGATATCCTTCCATATTAAATTTTAATCTATCATTCCACTTTACTTCTTTAATGTCATTTTTTCTATTTCCATCTTTGTCAACTTCTGTTTTACTAAAGTAAACTTTTTCTGCTTGATAAGCTCTTAATTGAAGTCTATGAGAATGTCCTTCTGCTGTGTCTATATTAAATACTATACTTCTCATAGCATTACCTTTTTTTGTTTTACTATCAACTTCTTGATTTTTGTCGAAATTTGTAATGATTCCTTCAAAATCAAAAGTACCTCTTGTAACGTTGATTTCTTGTTTTGCAACTTCTTCTGCCATATTCTAAAATCCTCCTTAATTATTTAAAATATCTTTTATTAAATCTTTATATTTATTAATAACATTAGAAACTTTTTTTGTCGAACAGTTATTCAGTTCGGCGCATTTCTTTAAAGAATATTCTTTATAAAGTCTATCTTTTAAAATATTCTCTTCTTTCATTGGTATTTTTTTATTCACAACTTTTAACCTATTATTTAATTCTTGTATTAAATCAAATTGAAAATATTCATCTAATTCATAAGAAGTGTCAGATAATATTGGGCTGCTATCTATATCTTCATTCTTTAATGAATTAAATTCTTTTTTCAAATAATTTAAACAAAATCCATAGATATATTTGTAAGCAAATGTTGAAAATTGTATATTTAAGTTATCATCATACTTTTCTAAGGCAGATAATAAACCTACATAACCTTCTTGAAATAAATCTTCTTCTAAACCATTATAGTAATACTTATCATTGGTTTTTGCTAATAATTTGTGTACAATAGACCAAATTAGTTTATCATATTGACTTGATTCTTGTTGCATTTTACTCACCTGCTTCAGCAATATAATCTTTACTTTCTTGACCTAATCTGAATGCTACTCTTGCTGGAGATGAAATTATATCTACTCCTTCAAATTTTTCACCAGCTTTAATAGCTTTTTTAATATCACTCTTTTTAACTTCTTTAGAAATTTTTAAATATTGTTCTGGAATCTTTTCATAATCAATATTTTCTGACACTTCTACTGATTCTGTCATACTATCTAAAGCTAAAGTAATATTACCTAATGGAGTTTCAATTTTTTTACATTTCAATGTTCTCATATTTTCTGTTAGCCTATCTTTTAGTCTTTCAATTTTTGCTTCTTTAGATGATTTAATAATTTGAAGTCTTTTTATTTCATTTTTAAGAGATTCAATATCTGCCATTTCACTGATATAATATTTTACAATATCCTTACTTTGAGCACTAATTGCACTTCTCAATCTATTTTTTAAATCTTCGACTTCCCAATCTTCTAATACATCTCTGTCGATTAAATCAATAAGGTTTTCGAAATCTTGAGAAACTTTATATAATGTAAAATCACTCATTCTTTCTTCCCTCCTTTTCTAAAAGTTTACATAAGTTGACAACTATTTGTCATTTTTTTGTTTTAAAAACTCATAATATTTTTCTGAGCCTATATATATTATAACATACTGACAAATAGTTGTCAAGTTAGGTGGAAATGCAGACAAATGCTATATATAATCTTCATCATCAAAATCGTCTTCAAATACTACTCTAGTTTGTTCAATCTCTTCTTCAGTCATTTGATTATAGTATTTCTTTTCGTCCTCATCTAATTCTCCATTACATAAGTATAAAACTTTTCTTGCTCTTGTTACTGCAATGTATTTTAAATTTCTTTCTTGCATATTCTCATCAGCACTTTTTGTTTTTGACGTATATGGCATTAAATTATAATTTATAATGAATACTTCATCAGCTTCAAGTCCTTTAACTTGATGTATAGAACTTACTATTGCTGCATTATCACTTGGTTCTGTAACTAAAAGTTCTTTAATAAATTCTATAAATATTTCAATAGGAGTATTTAAAGAATGTCCTTTTTCTTTAATATAGAAATCTAATAATGCTTTAACAGTATCAAATATATCCATATTCCCATTATTAATTGCACTAGCAGATTTACTATTTTCTGGATTACTCATTTGTTTTTTAAAATCTTTTTGCAAGTCATCTAATTTATTTGTTAATCCATTTAAAGTACTACATCCTAAACTTCTAATTGATTTGATAGTATTTTCTACAAGTTCTTTATCTTTTATGTAAACAGGTTTTCCCTCTAAGACAATAGATAAGAATATTTCTGCAAGGTCTTTGTTTTTTCTTGCAATAGCCATCCCCTTTGGTTTAATAAGTTTTGCGATTTCTTCATTATCTATAATATGTACTTCTCCATCTATTGCATTCGGAGCTGCTTCAATGTCTGGAACTTCTTGTTGAGCCACTTCTATAATGTTTTTAGCACAACGATAACAAATATTTAATCCCATATCTGTTGTATTAAATTGTTTCTTTATATTTTCTACTGAATGACAATCAGCACCAGCAAAAGCATAAATTGCCTGTCTCCTATCTGCAACAAATAGGAATCTTGTTGGAAGTTTTGGTCTATATGGGGTTTGCATTGGAATTAATTTTTTTATAAATGTTAATTGTAATTGACTAAGGTCTTGGGCTTCATCAACTCCAATAAATTCACTATACCAACTCATCCAATTTGGCAATAATAATTTATTAACTACTGGGATGTATAACTGTTCTATAAAGTCATAAGAACCTCTTTCTGCGTACATCTCTAAAGATTTATCTATTGCCTCTTCACAAATAGATGCCCAAGGTAAATATGGATAACTTAGTCCATCTTCTCTCTCTGTTAGATTAAATTTACATAAACCATCTTCTTCAATAATTCTTTCAACGTAATCTCTATCTCCAGAAATATATTTGCATCTTACCTTGTCGCAAGCTTTTCTTAAATCTCTTTGCATATCCCAAATCATATCTTCTGTAACTCTTTCGTGACGAGTTCTACAATAATCTTCTATTATTTTTCTTAATATTCTAAATAATTTATTATCATCTAAAAATTTATTTTCTTTTCCAAATGTATAAAGTTTTCTTGCTGCCAAATCATTTAGAACTGTCATATTTCCCAAACTATTTACTGTCATTACTTTTAAAGTACCTTTACCTCCTTCTTCTTTTTTTGTTAAATATGGTTGTAATTCTGGTTTTTGATTTATCTCTGCTGCAATATGATTATTAAAAGCTAAGAATAACATTTTTCTGTCATAATTTTGAGCTATAAGTTCTAAAGTAGATGTCTTTCCACTTCCTGCCTTAGCATCTATAAGAGCATTTCCTGTTCCATTTTTTACCCAATCTATAATTTCTGTTTGATATTTATTTGGTGGAAATTTAGGCATATTATCTACCAACCTTTCTTAACATATTTTTAACAAAATGCTTAATACGGTCAGAAGTTGTAACTACCTCTACTGGAACGACATTTTGTTTTAGTATATTTTTAGCTGTATAATAAACAACATATCCATCTATAATTTTAAAATTCTTATCCACAATTACGTGCCCATAATAATGTTTATATCTTTTATAATAAGCTTCCATTCCCATTATCTTATATTTTTTTGGCTTTGCGTCTTTCATTTTATCTGGAACTATAATCTTATTTATTTCAACAATTAATCTTTCCATTATATCTCCTTTCCACCATTTTTTATAAATTCATCTCTTTCAGTTATAATATCTGTTATTATATCATAACTTCCAGATTTTCCTCCATTAGGATATTTTTCTTTTAAATACCCTAAGAAATAATTTTCAACTGGAGTTAATAAGGAGCCAGTGAATTTATTTGTATGAGTTGGATTTTTCATATATGCGTTTAATACCCATCTTAAAGATTTCCAAGTTGTATAATAATGAAGTTTATATTTAAACATAAATCCTTCTATATCTTCTACAACAAAACCTTCAATATATTCTCCGTTATATTTGAAATCATCCTTTTGTACATCTCCATTTAAAGTTAAAAATTCTTGTATATTATTTACTTCATAACATAATTCTTTTACTTTAATATTATTTCTATCTCCAAAAGCTTTAAGATGCTCATATTTTACTTTTTTAAAATCAATAGTGTTATAAATCATATCAAGTAAAATAAGGTCTTGACTATCATATTTGATAATATGGGGGTCATTAATTGGGTCAATAACTTCAAATACCATAGTAATATCTTCTTTACTAAATCTTTCTTTGATTGCCGCAATTTGATTTTCGTTATATGTTCTATAAAAAATATTTTTAAAATATTCAACGTGCTCTCCAGAATTAGAAGATTTTGAACAGAAATATAATTCTCCATCTTTTATACTTAATATTCCTAAGAATCCATTATATTTTTTATAGAATCTTACAGGGAACTTTAAGTTTTGTACTAAATACCCAAATCGAGTTTCTTCTCTTTCCTCTTTATTAAAAAACTTATTATAACTTCTAGCTTGGATTTTTTCTTTTTCAATATTTATGAATAATCCTCTTGCCTGAGTTGTAATACCATTCCAGATTCCTTTTTCAAAAGCGTTTCTTGTAAAATTAAATGCAGAAATTCCATCTCCTAACATTTTTTCTTGGATATATTTACAATTTCTTAACTCTTGAATGAACATTCCCATATTATCAATGCGACTATGTATAATTCCATCTGGAGCATTATTCCTTTGTTCAACAAGTTCTTTACTAAATACTTCATTTTTTATTTCTACTGGAGAAAAACTTCCATCATTTAATATTCTTAATACTCTTAATTCTCCGCCAAATTCAATTTTTCCTTCTAAATTATAAGAATATTCTGTATTGATTAATGGATGTAAAAAAGTATTTCTGTGTCCGTGAACTTGATATATTGGATGCTTTCTTGTTTTATTTTCTTCTTGTGCCCAATTATTAAATATATTATCTATATCATCATCATAAGTTCCAACACCTTTAATAAAGTTAATTCCAGCATAGAAATCCATAGATTGTTTCGGCATATATGAGATTCCTCCGTGAGATATTATAAAGTCATTACCTCTGAATGTGATATACGCTGCAACACCCAATTTTCTATAAAACTGACGTAAATCTGAATTTTCTATTCCTGCTTCTGCAAATTGGATAGCAGTCTTATTTAAAAATTCTTTACTCTTTACTGGCATTCCATAAGCATAATCTCTAAGTGCATATTCGTGGTTGCCCATTAACATTAATACGTTTGGTCTTTGAATTAAATCATTAACTAATCCAAAAGTATTTACATTCTCAATTCCTCTATCAAAATAATCTCCAACAAAAATATATCCATCTTTTTCTGAAAAAGGATTTTGTTTAAAATATGTGTCTAAGGCAGTATAACATCCGTGAATATCTCCGAAAATATGTATATTCTCATAATCATTCCAATCATATGGTTCTATTGTTAATATTTTTTCAAACTCATCTGGTTTAACTACTGTAAATCCTGAAGTTTTACCTTGTGTTGCAAACCTAGAATATACTTTATCTATTTCTGATTCTGGAACCTGTTTGTATTCTGGTCTTCCAGCATTTCTTTCTTTAGCAACTTCAATTGGAATATCTGTAAAGTCTACACAATATAATCTATAACGATATTGGTCAGCTAAAGCTTTATATTTTGAGAACTCTGAACTTTTACTATGTACTGCATCAATAATTGTAAATTCTCCATATTTCATACGTTCTTCTAAAAAATAGAATAACATATCCCAAGCCTGTTTATTTTCTGTTTGTGAAATACAATCCTTTCCATTAATTCCTATTCTAGGAGCAGTAAGATGCAATCTCATTGTATCAGCACAGAGAGTATATTTTTCTAAATCGTGTTCTTTAAGCCAAGTAGATTTTCCACATCCCATTGAGCCTCTAAGTATCACTAATTTCCTCATCATTTCTCCTTTCTGACAAATATTTGTCAATAATGGTTTAAAAAATAATAAATATTTATTTATGTGAATATTTATTATTAAATAATTGTTTAACTTGATTCATTAAATTATCATCAAGTCTTTCTGAAGGAGAAAGAACAAATCCTTCGTTATATTCTTTCTTATATTTTTGAATAAGGTGCAATATGTCTTCCACAAAGATATTTATATCTACATTGAAATAAGTTAATGAACTAGCTATTATTTCTTTTTTATGGAATTCTTCCCAATTTTGAGTTGTTCCGTCATAAGGAATTTCATCTTCAAATAAATCTTCATTTATTTCAATTGAAATTTGTTTGTTCTGATATTTGTAAAATCTTATATTAGCTTCAAATCCTTCTTGGTCAATATAAACTTCATATATTCCTGTTAAATCACTTAATAAAAATTTACAAGCCATTAATAAGTCATCAAAAAATGGTTGAAGATAACTAATTCGCATTTTCCTAATTTCATTAGACCTATAATCATAAACTGACATATTCATCCATCCTGCTTTAATATCAGAAAAATCAACTATAATTTTATTCATATTTCCTCCTTGTTTTTGTGAAAATATTATATCATTTTTCCAATTATTTGTCAAGTTAGATAGAAAAATAGAGAAGATTAATTTATTCTTCTCTATTTTTAGCTTTTGTTTCCAATATTTTTGATAAAGAAATAGGTCTATAATTTATCATTTCAATACTCGCACAAAAATGGTTTTCTGGTTTATATAAAGTTGTATCTAATGGAACATTATGAATATGACCGTGAATATTTAATATATTATTTTCTACTTGTCTTGGGCTATGTGAAAATATTACATCATCATATCCACAATCTAACGGGCACCTTCCTAATATTTCTTTAATACTAACTTCTTTCTTTTTATATACTTCATCAAAACCAATATTTTTCCAAGAATCTATTCCACGTTTTGCATCGTGGTTTCCTCTTATTAAAATTTTATATCCATTTAAACTATGAATTAATGGTTGAAGTTGTTCAACTAATCCAAATCCTACATCTCCTAAATGAATAACCATATCTTCTGGATTTACTATACTATTCCATTTTTGCACAATGTCTTTATTCATTGTCTCTATGTTCTCATATGGTCTATTACAATATTCAATAATATTTTTATGTGAAAAATGTGTATCAGAGATTATATAAATCATTATTCTTCTCCCATATCATCTTCATCTTGTTTATTCATTATTTTTTCTAAATCTTCAATTGTTATTTGTTCTCCTTCAAGAGGTTGAAGATTTTGTTCTATAAATTCATCTTCATTAATTATTTCATTATTTTCTAAAACTTCATCTGTAACCTGTGGTTCTTCTGGTGGTTGTTGTTCGTCTGTGACTTGTGAGTCTTCTATTATTTCTTGTTGAGCTTGTGCAGCTTTTTGTTCTGCATCTCTTTGAGCTTTAAGAGCCATTAACTGAGTTGGATGATAACATTCCATTCCTAAAGAATGAGCTTTCGCAAGAACAGAACCTTTATCATCAATAATAATAGCGTGTTCTTGAACATTCCCGTGCATTATGTCTTCAATATAGTATCTAATAACCTCAACTTTATCTTCTTCTGGAGTAATAAATATCCTATTTTCATATGGCACTCCAAAGTTATTATTTAACCAATCATTTTTTTCTAATGTTGCTTTTGCATTAGGACTAGCAGAACAAATCATTACAATATAATTTGGATTATTATATTTTTCGATGATTTCATCAATAACAGAAACTACAGGTTTTTTCCCTACATAATTTCCTTTTTGAAATTCTCCATCATATAATCCACTTGGATATCCATATTCAGCAATTACTCCATCCATATCAACAAATACGTACTTCATAACAATTCACTCCTATTTTTTCCAAAATTTTTTATTTTTACTTTTAGCTTCTAATATTGCAGAATTATCTGTAACACTGTCCTCTGTTTCAATAGTAGATTTTTGGTTGTCTGCCTCTTTTATTTCAACTGATTCAGTTGATTGTTTTGACATTTCAGAATATTTTTCAACTACATCATTGCTATCCAATTCTGTATCTTTAACAGCACTTTGTGCTAATTTTTGAGCCAATTCTTCTTGAGCTTTTTCAATTTCAGCTTTCTTTTCTTCAGCTTTTTCTTTTTGTTCTTCTATATTAATATAGAATATAAGAGCTCCTTTATTTACTGCTGTAAAATAACGAGAAATAGATATTACTGAAATATTTTCATTAGCTAAAAATTCATTTACTTCTGCATCTAATGAACTATTTAATGGGACAATTATGTCTTTTACATAACAATATGTTACTTCATCTGCTTGAGAATAACTTCTTCCTTGTGCCTCATAAGCTGCCTTTATTTCTTCTCTATTTCCATAACTTAAAGTTGCGGTTTTTAGTCCTAATGCGTCACTTATAACTATTTGAATTCCTGCTGGGTCAATAGCATTTGTTTTTAAAAAATTATTTATTTCATCATCTATCGTATTTATTACATTTGTTTGAAATGTAATTTGTCTTTCTAAAGCCATTTCTTTTTCCTCCTAATTCTAAAAAATGTTTTATAGTGAATACTATTTAAGTAAGGGCTGTATATTTTAAATAAAATTAATTTATTTTAATAGGATTGTAGACTAAATAAATTAATTTTCACTATCTTTATTAGCTTCTGCTGCTACATTTTCTATATCCTTTTTAGTTTGCATTTCATCTTCTGTAGCATACTGTATAAATTCAACTTCTTGATTTTGTTGATATTTATCTAAATATTGTTCAGTTTTTCTTTCTTCTCCATCTGATAAACATCTATTATTATATTTGTTAATATCAATAGGAATACAATTTAATAATTTATTGAAAAATTGAGTGTATAAAATCCAAAAAATAAAATCTGTTTTATCTTTGGCAAAATTATTTTTCTTATCATTGAATAATGATTTATAATATCTTTCTTGACCAATTTTCACTCTCGTCCACTCATCATTCATATAGTGATAAGTATTTACATAACAAGCTACATTTATAGCATTAAATATGATTTTTCTTACATAAGGAATTGATAATTTGAATATAACAAATACTAATAACATTACAATTAATATTGTAATAATAATTGTTGCTAACATCATTATTTCACCTCCTGCTTATTACAATTAACTTCTTGCAAAGCGCTGATTAGTTCATTAATGTCGTTTTTATCTAAAACAAAATCTTCTAAACGATATTCTTTGCCTCTAATTGCATACCAAATCAATTTTAATCTATGTAAAAATCTAATATGTAAAGGCTCTTTTTGTTTTGTATAAAAATTACTTGCCCAGATTTCAAAAAATACTTCAGATTCATCATCAAAAGAAGAAATTTTTATTAAATGAGTTCCACAGTTACATTCAATTAGTATTTCTTTTTCTTCTGTATTATGTATATTTTGTTTCCCTCTAAATAACATAATTAATAATCCTCCTCTATATTATTAAGTTTTTCTTTTAATTTATAAACTTCACTTGATAAATTACTATTATCTTCTAAACTTTTTTGATATAATTTAAAGACTGGTTTTATAAATTCGTGATAAAAAGTAGTAAATGAAATAGGTCTTAATGGTTCTAATGGTTTAATGGTATATCCATTTGTATTCATATAATCATCTAAATCTGTTTTAAAACTTGGATAACATTCACTAGCATATCCTGTAACCTCTCCATTGTATTCTATACGGCGTAAAGACATATTACTACTATCACTACTTCTGTCTACAAAAGCATAACAATCTTCATTTGGGTCAAAATAAAACTTAGGAGATAATAATTTATATTCTCTTAATTCTTCATTTTCTTTTTCTAGTGTTCTTACTTTATCTATTAATTCTTGATGAAATTTAGAAATAATTTCTGATACGTTTTTATCTTCTCTTTGATATTCTTCAAATTCTTCTTCAGACATTTTTATCACTCCAATATAAATTATTTGCACAAACATTTAGCTTGTCATTATCTTTTCTTTTTAAGAATGGAAGATTATCTGGATTTGGAATAAATAATTCTCCAATTATTCTATGAACACAAATTTTTTTCCTTATTCCATTTTGATAAAGTTTCACTGTTGGATTTCCATCTTTATCTAATGAATTTTGAGAAAGAAGTTTTTTAGTTATTTTGTTTCTAACTTGACCATTTTTATTTGCTTCATATTGGTCAAAATTTTTAAGTGTTAACCATTCCATAATATTCTCCAAAAAATAAAATTTAGGAATGACAGTATATATATCGTTTTATTATTTATCTCTAACCGAGTAGGTTATATTAGTGACTATCATTCCTAGTTACATAAGGTGGGTTTAACATAAAATACAATCCTCCTTATTTTTGAGAAAAAATCGAAAAATTTACTTTCTAAAACCCTTGTGGCTCTAGGAGTTTAAATTTGATAAAATTCAGATTTTATTCTCAACTTCTATATATATTATACCATACTGACAAGTATTTGTCAAGTTAGGTAGAAAATCATAAAAGAAAAGGTAAGATGCTTACATCTTACCTTAACCACACGTTAACTGTGCTATTTTTATAAGCACATTGAAGTATTAAATTATTTTGACATTTTATGGGTTTATACATAACTGTATAAGGATGTTGAAATGTATTTACCATTTAAAATTTAATACTTCAATCTACTTATAAAAAATTTATAAAAGGCTGAGAACTTGACCTTCTAAAATGGGTATTGATATTGGTTGGACAATATTGTTCACACATCCTATTTCTAAAATGTACCCATCGTACACACGACTTTTGAGAAATGTCGTCAAATCTTACTAGGTAGCTCATATCTTTCATTTCATATATGTAACCTCTTGGATTTGAGTTCATAGTATCCCTACTATTATTGACATAACTACTTTTACTGGATTTAATTTCACTTTGCGAGTTCCATTAATCTTCATATTACAGAAGAATAAGTGTACTTTTGCTATCCCAGTGGCAACCACTTTTGCTAATATATACTTTACCATATTTGCAGTATGTGCGAGTTACAGGATTCGAACCTGTGATATAATCTTTATCATAGATTTGCCTTACCTCTTGGCTAAATTCGCTATTATCCATTTGACATATGAGGGTTGCCTTTGGACATCTATCTCTTTTGGAGACAGCCCATCCATCATACATCTACCGTCGGTTCTAACTGAACCTTAGCTCTTATACTCTGCTGGGTCAAACACTTGAGAAACTCAAGCTAACCATTAATCCATACCCTTTCAGGCTCAGGAAACAGCGCACTTCGTCTATACAGCAATAATCTTTGTTATCGGATTTTTTACCATATATCAATAAATCTATTATTGGCTTTCACCTCACTCAGGTTGGATAGACCCTCGACATATCTTACATATACTCAAAGACTCCTTCGTTGTATGTAAGCAAGACGTTTCATTATTGGCTTTCTGTGGATAGTATCCATTCTTAGGAGTGGTAATACTACGCAAGTAAATTTAATTACTCACTTTATACTGTCACCAGTTTATCCTTAAAGTTCCGAAGCCGAACTTTTTATATATAACATTTTTCAATGTACTTTTTAACTATGTATCTATTATACCATATTATAAAAGATTTGTCAAGTTATTTGGAAAATTTTTTAAATTTTTTAGGTAATCTGTGATGAAGTACTATTTCTAGCACTTACATCACCAATGAACAAATCTATATCTATATTATAGCATATCTAAAAAGATTTGTCAAGTTATTTGGAAAAATTTATTATTTTTTTTCAAAATATAAATCTAAATCTAAATAATTTTTTTCTTTATTAGATGCTGTTCTTACTATGTATTCTGTACCTTGACCTATTAATCTACAAATAAAAAACATTCTGTTATTAAATTTAAAATACCATTCAGTATCTGGAAAACTCCAACTATCATCTTCAATAGCTTCTTTTCCTTGTTGTTCTCCAATTTCATCAAATAGGTCAAAAATACAATCTCCTATATAATTTTCATTATATATATCTTTCTCAGTAAATTTATCTTTGTCCATATATAAGAAATCCTCTGTAGAGTAAGTTCTTTTCATTTTATGTAATTTATCTACAAATTCAGCGAGCCACTCAAAGAATTCTTTATGATTCACGTATTCTTTACGTTCTTTTTCTTTTCTATCTATTTCTTTTAAGTATTCTAAGAATTTACCACTTTCAATATCCTCTTCTAGTTTTTTAAAGAGAATGTCTAATTTATCTGGATTGTTTACTGACATTACTATTTCACCTTTTTCTTTAATGATTTATTTTTTCTAAATTATTTTCTATTTGTTTAATTAAATCTAATGTTTCTGGCATTACTAATTCTTGAGCAATCTCTGGGTCATCCCAATCATTACCAAATAAAGAGTTAAATCCCAAAATTTCATTAAAAACCTTTTGACTTTTTTTGCTATCTTCTTTTGTTGCCAATAAAACCAAACATATTGTATATACTCTATTATATATATCTTTATTTAATAATTTCATATCACTATCATATAGATTTTTTGAAGGATTACTATGTATATCTTCAATATATCCGTTTCTGTAACACGCGTGCGTTAATGCTTTAGCTAAACGTTGTGCATATTCTTTTTGTGTCATTATTAACCATCCTTTCTTTTGGTGGAGCTGAGGGGAGTCGAACCCCTGTCCAAACCATCTTCTAAATCAATATCTACAAGTTTATTTAATTGTTTACCCTTACTTTACATCCTACAATTAACAAAAGTTTATAAAGCGTATCTTTTAACTTGTTTCCACATTATTACCAAGATTACTTCATAATGTTATATCTACTTTAATGACGCCATTCTAAAGCCAGTAGACTTCTTTAGGTGACGTGCCCAATTGACTAGGCAGCTACTAATTCTTCGTTAGCGTTTATTTTTAATTTGTACTCGCTTTTTAACTTCCCAGAGTACGTTAAGTACTTGCAATCTCCTCTTTCAATGACCTGTCGAAACCAAATACAGCCCCATATATGAGAGGATGATTAATCCTCTAAATCATCAAATATAGATTTCCCAATGTTTTCATTATTTAGCCCCGTATCTTTATCTTTTAGCTCGTGAAACCAATATGTATAGGCATAAAGCTCTGTTCCTTTATTTCTTTCTTCTTCTAAATTTTTTCTCCATTCGTTTTCTTCAAAAAAGCGATTTCTACAATTATAATCATCTTCTATTTCATCAAGTCTTTCTTCAAAATCGACTTCTTCATCACATAGTAAATCTTGAATTGAATCATATTTTTCAAGATTTTCTTTACATTCTGAGATTATTGATTTCACCATAGAAGCACTATCTTTTTTAGAATAATGTCCCATTGAAACACAATCCTTCTCTCCTCCCAACATATAGCTCAACATATCTTCTGCTAATTCTTCAGAAATTTTCCCATCTTCTAGGAATGAATCTAAAAATTGAGAAAACTCATAAAATACATAAGCGTGCGCATCTGTTGACCTGTCACTTGCTACGCAAGGGTGGCATCTACATATTTCTTTCCCATTTGGACATATTATTTTTTCAAACACCTCATCTTTTGGTATTTCATTTCCACATACACTACAAATATTTTTCATTTTAATTTTCCTCCTTAAATCCTTTTAAATTTTTATAACCCATTTCTTTACCATAATTCTTCAAACGTTCTTTGGTCATATAACTTCTTTCATAACTTCCATTATGTCCTTGTTGAAATCTAGTTTTATTTCCAACTCTAACTACCTGTTTATCCATATCATACTTATAAGCCAAATCACTCATTTTTTTATTATATGTTTTTTCTGTTAGTCTTGAGTTGTTATCTAAACCAAATTGTTTACAATATTCTTTTTTAGAAAGATTATGGGCATAATATACGTGGGATTGTAATTTTGTGAAAGCTCTATGGCATATATGACATATTACCATTCCATATTGTTTATCATTGATATCATCAACTTTACATATTTTTCCGTATTCAGCGTCATAGGTTTTATAACCCAATACA
>CAMEUC010000002.1 GCA_945937855.1 uncultured Clostridium sp.
TAAGTTTTCTGACGCCCCCAGCATAGCTGGGGGTTTACTGCTAAAGTTAATAAAAGAGGTTGGTAATTTTTACCAACCTCTTTTATTATTTATTATTCAACTTCACATTTCCATAATCCATGAGTATTACAATATGCATAAATTGTTGAACCTGGTATATGTTTGAAAGTAACTTCTGGAACATCTCCTGGGTTTAAATATTTTATGCGTTCTCTATTTTCATTTACACATGCAATCCATTCTATATAATGTTCTGGTTCCATCACATGATGTACTTTAACTATTATTTTTTCTCCATATACTTGATATGTTGGAACATGTTTTTCTTTTGCGGCATCTACAGAATTTGGAACCATAACCTTCATCTCTTCTCCGCAACATTTAATTCCACAATCTTTACAAGTACAATCTTTAAAAACTTTTACCATTGCTCCACATGATGAGCATCTTTTTATTATAAATTCATTTTTCATAAATATTCCTCCCTTGATTGTTTTGTATTATACCACTTATTATATTTTTTTGCTAGGTCTTTTCAATGAATTTTTGATTTAATAAATTGTAATTTATAGAAGTGCGAAGTGGGAGGTGTGAGGTGTGAAAATTGGAAAATTCCTACGAAGGCTAGCCCTAAAAGCCCACCTCTCACTTCCCACCTCACACCTCTAAATTACCATTTACCTTTTCCCTAAACTAATGGTAACCTTATACTCTTTATTATTTCTATTAATTGTTAAAACCACATTATCTCCGGGCGCTTTTTTGTATATATAACTTCTAAGTTCACTCATTTTATTTATTGTATAGTCATCTATCTTTGTTATTATATCTCCCACTTTTAACCCACTTTTGGCTGCAGGTCCATCTGATGATATTTGTACTACATATATTCCATTATCAAAATTCAAACTAGAATTTAAATATTTATTTACTTCTGTATCATAAGCAAATATTCCTAAATATGCCTCTTTAAACTCTCCTTTTTGTACAAAACTATCTATTATTGGTTTTATAATATTAATAGGAATTGCAAATCCTATTCCTTCCGCAGAACTTATTTTAATTGAATTAATTCCTATAACCTTACCTTCATCATTAATTAATGGTCCTCCACTATTTCCAGAATTAATGCTTGCATCAGTTTGTATTAAATCTTCCATATAGCTTTCTGTGCCATCCTCTACAATTTTTATAGTTCTATCTAATCCACTTATAATTCCGTAAGTTACTGTTCTTTGAAATTCTATTCCTATTGGGTTTCCTATTGCCCAAACCTCTTGGCCCAATTTAATATTATCTGAATCTCCTAATTCTAAATACTTTAAACCACTTATTTCTATTTTGACAATAGCCAAGTCTAAGTCAGTATCTGCCCAAAGTACACTTCCTTTATAAATTTGTCCGTTTTCTAGTGTTACATAACAAGTATTATATTTTTCACCTGCCACATGCCAATTCGTTACTATATAGCCATTTTCTGAAACAATTATCCCGCTTCCAAGTCCCAATTCTTTAGTAGCATTTGAATCTAAAATTGCACTTCCTGTATTTTTTATTTTAGAAATACCTACTACAGATTTTGTTATTTCTTCTAAGTCTATATCCTCGCTCAATCCACCTTCTTTAGCTTCATTATATAATCTAGTTGCAGTTGCCTCTGGGCTAACACTATAATCTTGAACCTGTATTTTTGTATACATTGAATATACAAAAATGCTACCTGCCGAAACAGCTATCATAAGTATAAAAATTATTATAAAATATTTAAATTTACTTGGTCTTCTTGAATATTCGTACATATTATTTCCTCCAAAATTATAATATCCAAAATTTGTAATTGTATACAATTTGATAAATAATAATATATAGAAGTGGGATGTGGGATGTGTGCTTTTAGGGGAATTTCTTCAAAGGCTAACCATAAAATCACACCTCACACTTCACACCTCTCACCTCTAAATCATTATTTTGCCAATTATTTCTGTAAAATGCTGTCAGATTTTGTCGATTTTCTTTTTTTTGGTAAAATTTGTATATTAAAACTCCTAATTTCATTGATTTTATTGTCGTTTTATGGTATATTAAAGTAAGTAAAATTATAAATAAAGGTGAATTAGATTGAAAGAATTATACGAATTAACTAATCCACAAAAGTCAATTTGGGTAACAGAAGAATTTTACAAAGGGACGTCGATTGAAAATATTGCAGGTACTGCAATGATTTCGCAAGAAGTAAACTTTGATAAATTAAAAGAAGCAATTAATATTTTTATTAAAACTAATGATAGTTTCAGATTAAAATTTGTTAAAAGAAACAACTCGGTTAAACAATATATTGATGATTTTTCACCATTTTCTTTTGAAACAATAGAAGTAGAAACAGATAAAGATATTAAGAAGCTAGAAAAAGAATTGGCTGAGACTCCTTTGGAGCTTATTGATTCTTATCTTTTTAAATTAAAATTATTTAAATTTAAAGATGGACATGGTGGTTTTGTAATTACTATGCACCATTTAATTGTTGATGCTTGGGCAAGTGGTCTTGTTATAAGTAGAATTATAGATATTTATGATGCATTATTACAAAATACTTTTGTTTTAGAAGATATTGCTAATCCTTCTTATATTGATTATATTGAAACCGAACAAAAATATATGCAAAGCTCTAAATTTGAAAAAGATAAAACCTTCTGGAATGATTTATTTGCAAAAGTTCCTGAAGTAGCAACTATTCCTAGTCTTTCTCAAAGCAAAGAACTTTCTAGTAGAGCCAAAAGGAAACTATTCAAAATTCCTACTGAAACTATGGACTTTATTAATTCTTTTTGTAAAGAAAATAAAATTTCACCTTTTAATTTCTTTATGGGAATTTATGCAATATACATGTCTAGAGTATCTAATTTAGACGAATTTGTTATTGGCACTCCTATATTAAATCGTTCAAATGTAAAAGAAAAGCATACTGTTGGTATGTTTATTAGTGTTGTGCCTTTTAAAGTAACTTTAAATCATGAGAAAAGTTTCGCAGAATTTGCATCAGAAATTTCTGCAAACTTTTTTAATATATTTAGACATCAAAAATATCCTTATCAAGCATTATTAGAAGATTTAAGAGAAAAAGATAACTCGATACCAAATTTATATAATGTTATGATTTCATACCAAAATATGAGAAGTAATAAACAATCTGCAAAAACAGATTATTCTTCGAAATGGCTTTTTAACGGTAATATATCTGACGATATGGAAATCCACTTCTTTGATATAGATGATACTGGAATTATTAATGTTGCTTATGATTATAAAACATCTAAATATTCTTCAGAAGACATTTATGCCCTTCATTCAAGAATTCTTCATATGATAAATCAAATTATAGAAAACAGTAATATTTTACTAAAAGAAATAGAAATAGTAACACCTGATGAAAAAAATCAAATATTATATGAATTTAATAATACAAAAATGGACTATCCAAAGGATAAAACAATTGTCCAATTATTCGAAGAACAAGTAGAAAAAGCACCTGACAATATTGCAGTTGTTTTCGAAGACCAAAAATTAACTTATAGAGAACTAAATGAGAAAGCAAATAGTCTAGCTTTCTATCTTAAAAATAACGGTTTAAAATCTAATGATGTTGTAAGTATTTTTCTCGACAAGTCTTTAGAATCAATTATTGCTATATTAGGAGCATTAAAATGTGGTGCTAGCTATATGCCTATTGATATTAATTATCCTATTAAACGTATAGATTTTATGGTTAATGATTCTAACAGTAGATTCATTCTTACTTCATGTCAACTACAACATAAGTTAAATAACGAATCTAAAGTACTTTGTGTTGATCTATCTAATAATGAAATATACAATAATTTTGTTGATAAAATTAATATCACTACATCATATGATAGCATAGCTTACATCATGTATACTTCTGGTTCTACTGGTACACCTAAAGGTGTTATGGTTTCTAACCAGAATGTTGTTAGACTTGTAAGAAATACAAACTATATAAAGTTTAATAAAAATGAAAGAATTCTTCAAACAGGTTCTATTGTTTTTGATGCTTGTACTTTTGAAATTTGGGGAGCTTTATTAAATGGTTTTGAATTATATATAATTAAAAAACAGGATTTATTAGACCCTGTGTCTTTAGAAAAATATTTACTTAATAATAAGATTACTATTTTATGGCTTACAGCTCCTTTATTTAATCAATTAAGTGAGAGTAATCCTAAAATGTTTAAATCTGTGAGAGTATTATTAACTGGTGGAGATGTGCTTTCTCCAAAACATATTAATGCAGTAAAAAGATCTTGCCCAGATTTAACTATCATTAATGGTTATGGTCCTACTGAAAATACAACCTTCTCAACTTGCTTTACAATAGATGATTTTTATGAGGATTCTATACCTATTGGCTTTCCTATTGCTAATTCAACTTGTTACATTGTGTCACCTACTTTAAATTTATTACCAGTAGGAGTATCTGGTGAATTACTTGTTGGTGGAGATGGGGTTAGTAAAGGATATTTAAATAATACAGAATTCACAGCGAAGAAATTTATTGCTAATCCTTTTGGTGAAGGAACTTTATATAGAACTGGAGATTTAGTAAAATGGCGTGCAGATGGAAGTATTGACTTCATAGGTAGAGTTGATAATCAAGTAAAAATACGTGGTTTTAGGGTTGAGCTAAATGAAATCACTCTTAGAATTCAAGAATTTCCTAATATTAATGGGTGTTTTACTACTGTTAAAACAATTAATGATGAAAAAGTAATTTGTTCTTACTTTTCTACAAACAGAAAAATTAATATAAGTTCTTTAAAAACTTTCTTAAAAAGCTCTTTACCTCATTATGCAATACCATCATATTTTATAGAACTTGATTCATTACCTATAAATACTAATGGCAAAGTTGATATTAAGAAATTACCTGAACCACAAAACTTAAATTCAAAAAAAGGCATTATTTTGCCAAGAAATGAAACAGATTCTAAATTAATAGATTTATTAAAAGTTCTATTAAATATAAATATTGTTAGTATTGATGATTCTTTCTTTGAATTAGGTGGAGATTCTTTATCTGCAATTAATTTATGTGCCCAAATTCAAAATGAATTTAATGTGCAATTATTTGTTAAAGATGTTCTCGAGCACCCTACTATTCAAGAAATTTCTGACATCATTACTAATAACTTAAATAATGCTAATAAACTTACTATTAAACCTATTCCTGAAGCAGATTACTATATAGCCTCTTCTGCTCAAAAGAGAATGTTCTTTACAAGTAGTATGGCTGGTGATAATTCTACTTTATATAATATCCCTGGTGGTGTTATTTTAGATGGCTCTGTCGATATAAATAAATTAGAAGAATGCTTCAACAAGTTAATAGGAAGACACGAATCTTTACGTACTTATTTTGAACTTAAAGATGGTGTAGTTGTTCAAAAAATTATAAATAAAATAGACTTTAAATTAAAAATAGAAGAAAACTGTGATTTCAATAATTTAAATACAATTTTTGAGGATTTTGTTAAACCTTTTGATTTAGGCGAAGCACCTTTATTTAGAGCACAACTATTTAAGTTTAATGGTAAAAAATCTGCTCTTCTTGTAGATATGCATCACATTATTTCTGATGGTACTTCTTTATCTATTTTTATCGATGAACTTTGTAAATTATATAATGATGAATCATTACCTGAACTTAATATTACATATAAAGATTTTGCAAGTTTTGAAAATGAAAGACTTTCTTCAGGTGGTTTAAAAGAAGCTGAAGATTATTGGGTAAGTCAATTTGCTGATGATATACCTGTTTTAAACCTACCTACAAACAATCCAAGGCCTGCTGTTCAAAGCTTTGATGGTGCAAAAGTATATTCTTCTATTGATTTAGAAACAACTAATAAAATTAATACTCTTTCAAAAGATTTAGGAGTTACACCTTACATGGTATTACTTTCAGCTTACTACATATTGCTTGAAAAATATACCTCTCAAGACGATATTGTTGTTGGTTCTCCTATTGTTGGAAGAGATATTGCTGAAACTTATAACTTAATAGGTATGTTTGTTAACTCTTTAGCATTAAGAACTAAAATAGATAACAAATTATCTTTTAAAGAATTATTAGAAATTGTTAAAACTAATTGTTTAAATGCTTATAAATATCAAGCATTTCCTTTTGATGAACTAGTTAATAAATTAAATATAAAAAGAGATACAAGTAGAAACCCATTATTTGATACTATGTTTACTTACCAAAATAATGGTTTAAAAAGCATTGAGTTTAATAATATATCTTCTCAATATTACATCCCAGATACTCATATTGCTAAATTTGATTTATCTTTAGAACTAATTCCAAATGATAATGGTATTGAGGTATCTTTTGAATATGCTACAAAATTATTTGAAGAGGACTTTATTAAAAATTTATCTAATCATTACTTAAATATTTTAAATGCTATTTTAGAAAATGAGGAAATAAAAATAGCTGATATTGATATGCTTTCCGAGGAAGAAAGAAATAAAATATTATATGAATTTAATAATACACAAGCAAACTATCCAAAAGGCAAAACAATTGTTCAATTATTTGAAGAGCAAGTAGAAAAAACACCTGACAATATTGCTGTTGTTTTTGAAGACCAAAATTTAACTTATAGAGAATTAAATGAGAAAGCTAATAGTTTGGCTCATTATTTAAGAAATATGGGTATAGGTAGAAATGATGTTGTAGCTTTGCTTCTTGATAAAAGCCTTGAAATGATAATAGCAATATTAGGTATTATTAAAGCCGGTGGCTGTTATCTTCCTATTAATTTAGCCTATCCTCAAGATAGGATAAATTTTATGCTTAAAGATTCAAGCGCCAAATTCTTATTATGCAGTGCAAAAACTTGTGAAAATATTAACACCAGTATACATAAAATATTAATCGACTTAAAGAATAGTGACGTATATTCTAAAGATATAAAGAATTTGCCAACAATAAATATTCCTAGTGACTTAATATACATTATATATACTTCCGGTTCAACAGGCACCCCTAAAGGTGCAATGATTATGCATAAAAATGTAGTTAGACTAATGAAAAATGATAAATTTTTATTTAATTTTAATAGTAACGATGTTTGGACCATGTTTCATTCTGTTTCTTTTGATTTCTCTGTATGGGAAATGTATGGAGCATTATTATATGGTGGTAAATTGGTAATAGTTCCTGATAATATTGCAAAAGATCCTAATCTTTTTCTAGCATTAATGGAAAAAGAAAATGTAACCGTGCTTAACCAAACACCTACTTATTTTTATAACTTATTAAGCTGTGAAGTTAAAAATGTTCATCCAAATTTAAAAATACGATATATTATTTTTGGTGGAGAAGCTTTAAAACCAAATCTAATTACAGATTGGAGAAAACTCCACCCAATGACTAAATTAATTAATATGTATGGGATTACCGAAACTACTGTTCATGTTACATTTAAAGAAATTACAGATGTAGATTTACAATCTTCAATTTCTAATATTGGGACTCCAATTCCAACATTAAAAATTCTCTTACTTGATAAAAATTTAAAGTTAGTTCCTTTTGGTGTTCCTGGAGAAATTTGCGTTAGCGGAGATGGGGTTTTTAAAGGATATTTGAATAGACCAGACCTTAATAAAACCAAATTAATAAAAAATCCTTACAATGAAAATGAAATTTTATATCGTTCTGCTGACACTGCTATACTTAACTTTAACAATACTTTAGAATATGTTGGTAGAATAGATACTCAAGTAAAAATTAGAGGCTTTAGAGTAGAATTAGGTGAAATAGAAGAGCAAATGTTAAAATTTCCAAATATAAAATCATGTTTTGTAACTACTCAAAAAAGCGGAGATTTACATGATATATTATATGCTTATTACATATCTAATGATGATACTAACATATCTAATTTACGTAAATTTTTACAAAAAAGTTTACCTACATATATGATACCTCAGTTCTTCTTAAAAGTAAAAGAATGGCCTTATAATAGTAATGGCAAAATAGATATAAAAAGATTACCTCAACCTCAAGACTCAAATGCAAAAAAAGAAATTATTTTGCCAAGAAATGAAACAGACTCTAAATTAATAGATTTATTAAAAGTTCTATTAAATATAAATATTGTTAGTATTGATGATTCTTTCTTTGAATTAGGTGGAGATTCTTTATCTGCAATTAATTTATGTGCCCAAATTCAAAATGAATTTAATGTGCAATTATTTGTTAAAGATGTTCTCGAGCACCCTACTATTCAAGAAATTTCTGACATCATTACTAATAACTTAAATAATGCTAATAAACTTACTATTAAACCTATTCCTGAAGCAGATTACTATATAGCCTCTTCTGCTCAAAAGAGAATGTTCTTTACAAGTAGTATGGCTGGTGATAATTCTACTTTATATAATATCCCTGGTGGTGTTATTTTAGATGGCTCTGTCGATATAAATAAATTAGAAGAATGCTTCAACAAGTTAATAGGAAGACACGAATCTTTACGTACTTATTTTGAACTTAAAGATGGTGTAGTTGTTCAAAAAATTATAAATAAAATAGACTTTAAATTAAAAATAGAAGAAAACTGTGATTTCAATAATTTAAATACAATTTTTGAGGATTTTGTTAAACCTTTTGATTTAGGCGAAGCACCTTTATTTAGAGCACAACTATTTAAGTTTAATGGTAAAAAATCTGCTCTTCTTGTAGATATGCATCACATTATTTCTGATGGTACTTCTTTATCTATTTTTATCGATGAACTTTGTAAATTATATAATGATGAATCATTACCTGAACTTAATATTACATATAAAGATTTTGCAAGTTTTGAAAATGAAAGACTTTCTTCAGGTGGTTTAAAAGAAGCTGAAGATTATTGGGTAAGTCAATTTGCTGATGATATACCTGTTTTAAACCTACCTACAAACAATCCAAGGCCTGCTGTTCAAAGCTTTGATGGTGCAAAAGTATATTCTTCTATTGATTTAGAAACAACTAATAAAATTAATACTCTTTCAAAAGATTTAGGAGTTACACCTTACATGGTATTACTTTCAGCTTACTACATATTGCTTGAAAAATATACCTCTCAAGACGATATTGTTGTTGGTTCTCCTATTGTTGGAAGAGATATTGCTGAAACTTATAACTTAATAGGTATGTTTGTTAACTCTTTAGCATTAAGAACTAAAATAGATAACAAATTATCTTTTAAAGAATTATTAGAAATTGTTAAAACTAATTGTTTAAATGCTTATAAATATCAAGCATTTCCTTTTGATGAACTAGTTAATAAATTAAATATAAAAAGAGATACAAGTAGAAACCCATTATTTGATACTATGTTTACTTACCAAAATAATGGTTTAAAAAGCATTGAGTTTAATAATATATCTTCTCAATATTACATCCCAGATACTCATATTGCTAAATTTGATTTATCTTTAGAACTAATTCCAAATGATAATGGTATTGAGGTATCTTTTGAATATGCTACAAAATTATTTGAAGAGGACTTTATTAAAAATTTATCTAATCATTACTTAAATATTTTAAATACTACTTTAGAAAATGAGGAAATAAAAATAGCTGATATTGACATTCTTTCAGAGGAAGAAAGAAATAAAATATTATATGAATTTAATAATACAAAAATGGACTATCCAAAGGATAAAACAATTGTACAATTATTTGAAGAACAAGTAGAAAAAACACCTGATAATATTGCTGCCGTTTTTGAAGACAAAAAAATAACTTATAGAGAACTAAATGAGAAAGCAAATAGTATTGCACATTTCTTAAAGCAAAATGATATTGGGAAAAACGATATTGTTCCTGTGTTAGCAAATCGTTCTTTAGATTTAATTATAAGTATGATGGGGATTATAAAGGCTGGAGCCGCTTATTTACCAATTTCTGTTGAAATGCCAACAGAAAGAGTTGATTTCATATTACACAATAGCAATGCTAAAATTATATTTGTAACATCTTCTCAAAATTTAGTTTATAATGATGCAATTAAAATTGTAGATTTAGAGCAATTTGACTATTCTAAATATAATACAAAAAATTTAGAATTAGAAATTAAACCATTAGATTTATTATATATTATTTACACATCTGGTTCTACTGGAAATCCAAAAGGTGTTAAAATTTGTCATCATAATTTAGTAAATTTCATAAAGTCATTTACAAAATTATATGGTGAAATTTCAACACAAGATAGGTTATTAGCATCAACAAATATATCTTTTGATGTAAGTATTTTTGAGTTTTTTATAACTTTACTTAATGGTGCAACTTTATACTTATATAACGAACCAAATATATCTGATATATTTAAATATTGTAAAACAATTATAAAAAATAAAATAACCTTCTTGTATATACCACCAAATATTCTAGAAGATGTTTATAACATTTTATCTTCTTATGCTAATGTGCCAATTAACAAACTATTACTTGGTGTAGAGCCCATAAAAACTAGTACAATAAAAAAATACTATTTGCTTAACCCAAACATGATAATTATTAATGCATATGGTCCTACTGAGAGTACAATTTGCTCAACTGCAGTACTTTTAGATAATAATATTTTAAAAAATTATAAATTTATACCTATTGGTAAGCCATTACATAATTTACAAATTTTTATTTTAGATAATACTATGCAACCTGTTCCTATTGGAGTTCCTGGGGAAATATATATTTCAGGAGATAATGTTGCCAGAGGATACTTAAATAATAGGGAACTTACAGATAAAAATTTTGTCTCTATTCCTAACCTAAAATGTAATCTTGCGTATAAAACTGGAGATTTAGCGAAATGGAATAATGATGGATTAATTAGCTTTATTGGTAGAAACGATTATCAAGTAAAAATAAATGGACACAGAATTGAACTTGGAGAAATTGAAGCTTGTGTTTACCTTTATCCTAATATTGATAAAGTAGTTGTATTATTAGATAAAAATAATAAACTTATATGTTATTTTTCATCAAGTAAACAAATTAATATAACAGACTTAAAAGCATTTTTACAAAGAAAGTTGCCATTATACTTTATACCAAACTTCTTTGTTCAAGTGGAAAGTTTTAAATTGACATCAAATGGTAAAATAGATAGAAAAGCTTTGAAAAAAATAAAAGTTGACACTCGGCAACACTTACGAAGCTCCAGAAACAGCTTACCAGCAAAGTCTTGCAGAAGCTTTTGAAACTGTTTTAAATTTAGATAAAGTTGGAATAACAGATAATTTCTTTGAACTAGGTGGAGATTCTTTACTTGCTATTAAGCTACAAATAGAAGCATTTAATAAAGGATTAGATTTATCCTATAAAGATATTTTTAAATATCCTACAATAAAACAATTATCTGAAAATGTATCATCTGCAAATTCTAAAACAGATGAATTTACAGATGATTATGATTACACACAAATAGATGAACTACTTAAAAACAATACTTTTAACAATAAATTAAAAACATCAAAAAACAAGTTTAAAAATATTTTGCTAACCGGTTCTACTGGATATTTAGGTAGTCATATTTTAGATGCTTTACTAAAACATACAAAAAGCAATATCTACTGTTTGATTCGTGCTAAAGATAATAATGATCCTCAAATAAGATTATTAAATACTTTACGCTTCTATTTTGGCAATAAATACGATAGACAAATTTTCAATAGAATTATTGTAATAGAGGGAGATATAAAAGATGAAAAGTTAGGTTTAAATGATTTGTATTATGAAGAATTAGGTAATACAATAGATTGTGTAATAAATTCTGCGGCTATTGTAAAACACTATGGAAATATAGATACTTTTAACTCAACAAATATACAAGGGGCTAAAAATATTATACATTTTTGTAAAAGCTTTGATTGTAAACTATATCATCTATCAACATTAAGTGTATCTGGAAATATATTTGAAACAGATTCTTACAAAGTTGCTGACCTTTCTTCTGAAGTTACTTTTAATGAACAAAGTTTATATATCGGGCAAGATTTATCAAATGTATATATATATACAAAGTTCATTGCAGAAAGACTTATTTTAGAGAATATATTAAATAGCTCTTTAGATGCAAAAATTATACGATTAGGAAATATTACTAATAGATATTCTGATGGAATATTCCAGATTAATGTTTCTGAAAATGCATTTTTAAATAGAATGAATTCCTTTTTACATATAGGATGTATTCCAGATTATTTAGCAGATAGATACACAGAATTTTCACCAGTTGATTTATGTGCTGAAGCTATAATCAAACTAGTTTTTTGTAAGAATAATTATACTGTTTATCATGTTTATAATAATAACCATATTACTTTTAGAGAATTATTCGCTATATTAAATTCTTTAAAAATAAAAATGGAAATTGTAGATAAAGAAACTTTTAATAAGAAAATAAGTGCTTTATCTAAAGATGACAAATCTAAAAATATTCTTTCTGGAATTATAAATGACTTTGACGAAAATAAAAATTTAGTATATAATACTAACATTAAAATACAAAATAATTTTACAAATAAAATACTTAAAAACCTTTTATTTAAATGGCCAAAAATAAATGAAAAATACATTAGAAAATATATTATATACCTAAAGTCTATTGGATATATAAAATAATTGTAAGGGCGACAAAATTCGTCCTTGCAAAATAAAAATACGGAGGAAAAATATATGAATACACTTGCCTTTATAAGTTTAATAATTACAACTTTATTAATATTGTTATTATTTATTTTTATAGACAAAACAAAAACAAAATCTCAAATGAAAAAAGCATTTTCTTTTGCTATTATTTGTCTAATGATCTGTTGTATAGGAGTACTATTACAAATTACTTTCTGTAGTATTAGTGATATATCACCTATATATTTTGATTATTTTGTATATATTGGAACATGTTTTTTGCCTGTAGCCTTTCTTTTTATAGCATTAATATTTGCAAAAACAAAAATTAAATTTACAAAAAAATACTCATTGCTATTTATTATTCCAACTTTATCAATAATATTATTATGGACAAATGATTTCCATCATCTGTTTTTTATAAATTATTCTATAAATATAAACGAGATGGTTTATGGCAAATATTATTTTATTCATACACTCTACACTTTATTATTATATTCTGTTAGTATATTAATACTGATTAAGTACTCTATTAAAAATTCCGGCTTCTTTTCTAGGCAAGCCTTACTTATAACAATTGGATGTTCTATACCTCTAATTATTAATTTACTTGGAACTTTTGGATTAGTAAAAATAAGTATTTATGTAACACCCATTACATTTGCTTTTGCAATTTTGTTTATTGCTTTTGCCATTTTTAAATTTGATTTTTTAAAGGTTACTCCTATTGCACTTCAAAGAATAGTAGATAGAATATCTGATAGTTATATAGTTCTAAATGAAGATATGATTATAACAGATTTTAATCAAACTTTATTAGACACTTTTAAACTTTCTAGCTCTGAAATTAGAAATGTTAATATTTTAGATGTGTTAAAGAAATTTACTGAACTTAATATTGATGTAGAAGTTCTTATTGCAGCTATTAATAAAACAAAAATAGATGATTCTACTGTAACTTTTGAAAAGCATTGGGCATCTATTAATAAATATTTTCATATTGAAATTAATAGCATTAAAAATAAAAATAGTTTCTTAGGTACACTTGTTCTGCTAAAAGATGTTACTCAACATAACCTAGACATGCAAACTATTAAAGAAAATCAAGAAATTCTTATTGAAAAGGAGCGTTTAGCTTCTCTTGGTCAAATGATTGGTGGTATTGCCCACAACTTAAAAACTCCAATAATGTCAATTTCTGGAGCAGCCGAAGGAATTTCAGATTTAGTTACTGAATACAGAAATTCAGTGGGAGACCCTGAAGTAACAATAGAAGATCACCATGCAATTGCAGATGATATGGATGAATGGATTACAAAGATACGTACTCATTTATCTTATATGTCAGACATTATTACTGCTGTTAAAGGTCAAGCAGTAGCCTTTTCAGATAATACGTTTAATGGCTTTACTATTGAAGAACTTGTAAAATATGTAGATATATTAATGAAACATGAATTAAAAAATTCTTTGGTTACTTTAAATACTTCTATTAACTTGGATAAAAATACTTCAGTTAATGGAAATATTAATAGTTTAGTACAAGTTATTAATAATATAATTTCTAATGCGATACAGGCTTATAACGGAGAGCCAAATAAAGAAATTAATTTTACATTATCACAGAGAAATAATAATTTGATTATAAGTGTTCAAGACTTTGCTGGTGGCTTACCAGATAAAGTTCAAGAAAAACTTTTTAAAGAAATGGTTACAACTAAAGGAAAAAATGGAACTGGGTTAGGATTATTTATGTCTTATTCAAATATAAAAGCTCATTTTAACGGAAACATGAGATATGAAACCAAAAAAGGAGAAGGCACAACCTTCTATATAGAAATACCATTAACTGCTAAATAAAGTCTCGAAAAAAATCCTCCAATACGGAGGATTTTTTATGCTAACAATTATGACCAAAAAAGTAATAACTTTATAATTTTATCTTTAGGTGTAAATACTTTGTACTTTATAAAATATTTTTGAATTAGATTAAAGAAAGTATCTATTAAAAATATATTTTTTAATTTAAAAGTTATCCCCTTTTTCTTCAAATATCCACATGTAAATAGCTTACAAGAAATACATTTAGCGGTACATCTTTTATCTTTTAAATATTCACAAATTACCCACTTGTTATTAGGTAGAAAAGGGCCAATTTTTTTATTTTTAAAATGTCTACAACACCCAACATTACAAGAAGTATTTCTTTTTTCCCCACATATATCATTATGAAAATCACAAGCATTTTTCTCTACAAAAAACTTGTCTAAATAACCGCATACAACATCATAAATATAACTATACATTTCTTCTTTAGTTGGTTTCATTATCGCTTCTATAGCATTTATAAAGTCTATATGCTTTTTATTTTTTGAATCAAATCCATAAACATATATAATAGTACCAGATAAATCTATACCTTTTTTCATAAATTTATCTTTTAATTTATGAAAACTTCTAACTATTCTTTTATAGTTATTTTCTTTCATTATATTAAAATTTACATTAAAAATTAATTTTTTTTCTTTTTTTAAATTCCCCCACTTTAAATTGCATATATCTTTTATTGTTTCATTAATCTCAGAAATTTCTTTATATTCTATCGTGTAATTTTGATCCATTTATACTCTCCTTTATATATGAAGGTACCGGATAGTAATCCGGCACCTCTTTGTTGGGTCTACTTTACTTTGTTGGACGCCATTCAGAATTACCTACGTGATAGTCTCCGCGGCCATCCTGATAGCCAACTTTTCTGTTGTTGACATACACATCTCCGTCATGAGGATGAAAACGCACAGTACTGCCACCAATACGCAATTCGTCACCCGAAACATATCCTACCTGCTGATTGTTGCGGTAGACGTCTCCGTTTCTGACTTCAAAAGTGTCATTGCCATCAGTCCGCTTCATAAAAGTACCCTCCTTTCAAATTATTTGGTAAAGAATCTTTACCATTGACATTATGTTATTACGAAATATCTGGAAATGCAACTCTAGCAAGTGATTCAAGGTTTTTCTTTTGTCTTTTCTTGTCGAATTTGTATCGTGGCAGTTGACTTTTCCCCTTTTTATTGTAAAATTTTATAAAAAGTAAGTTTTTTTCTTAAAAATATCTTTTTAGGAAACTTTTTAGGTGAGTGGTTACTTTGTATGATATTACTAATGTTAATTTAGGAAAAATTTTAAGAAAGCAAAGGAAGTTAAGGCATCTAAGTTTAGAATATATTGGTGATAAAATTGATAAGACCAAAGCTACTATTTCAAAATATGAAAAAGGAGAAATTATTCCCGACTTTATTACAGTATTAGAATTATGTAATGTTCTAGATATAGATATTTCAAACTTAGCTCCATCTATTACTGGTATTTATACTTCGAATCTGCCTTTTAATACTAATATATTGTATTTATATTATTTAACCTCTAATAAATTAATTTCATCAACAATAAAATTAGAACAAGAAGTAAACAATATTTACTCAGCATATTTTCATAGTGGTATTAAAAATACTATTGAACATTCTGCCTACTACTATGAAGGAACCGTTGAGTTTTCACAAACTGTAACATATATGAACTTTAGAAATATAAGTTCTGATAAAATGAAATTAGAACAAGTTCAAATAATAATCAATATGCCTCTATCCAACACATCAAACTATTTCAATTGTTTTATAACAGGATTAACTCCTAATTTTCTTCCTATCATAAAAAGAGGATTAATTACCACTACGCCTTTAGATACATCTAAAATTGATATTAAGAAACTAAAAATTTCTAAAGAAGAATTACAAAAAATCTCATCTGACAATGCTTGGATATTAGATACTAAAATATATGATGAATTTTTCTATGATGCTCAATAAAAAAAGTAGAGTTCTTATACTCTACTTTAAATTTTCTGGGTTTAATGGTTTTAAACTATCTAAAACAAATAATCCATCTTTTCTAATTAACACATCATCAAACCAAATTTCTCCCCCTCCATATTTTGGTGTTTGTATATTTACAATATCCCAATGTATTGATGACCTATTTCCATTATCGCTTTCTTCTAAACTATCACCTGGTGTAAAATGAAAACTGCCACATATTTTTTCATCAAATAGTGTATCTCCCATAACTTTTGTTATATATGGATTTAAACCTATTGCAAACTCGCCTATATATTTAGCACCTTCATCTGTATCTAGTATTTTATTTAAGCCCAGTGTATTATTTGATGTTGCTTTTACGATTTTTCCATTTTCAAACTCAAATCTAATATTTTCAAATGTTTCACCATTATATTTAGTTTTCGTATTATATGTTATATATCCATTTACGCTGTTTTTTACTGGTGCAGTAGCAACTTCTCCATCTGGCAAATTATAGTTTCCTATATATTTTTCTGCCTTAATTCCTTTTATGCTAAAATTTAAATCTGTGTTTTTACCTATAATTCTCACTTTATCAGTATTATTCATAAGTTCTACTAACTCATCCATTGCTCTAGACATTTTCTCATAATTTAAGTTACAAACATTGAAATAGAATTCTTCTGCTTCTTCTAATGTCATATTACAACTTTTTGCAAATAACTCGTTTGGATATCTTAATATACACCATTTCTTTTTTACTCTTTCTTGTAAATGAACTGGTAGCATATACTCTTTATTATATATCTCCATCTTATCTAAAGAAATTCCCTCAAATTCGTTATCCATTCTTTTGGCACTAATTCCAACATATGCATCCATATTTTTCATTCTATTCAAATCATGTTTTGCATATAGTTTAATTTCTTCTTCATTTGAATTTATTAATAATTCTCTGAAAAGTTCATAATCTATAATATTAGTAAAAACATTCACATTTAAAACTCTAGCATATTTTATGATTTCTTTTGCTAAAGGTATTTCATCTTCTCCAAATAATTCAATTAATAAATTTTCATTTTCTTTTATGTTTAACGAATACGTTAATATCTGTTTTGCTAATTTTTTTAAATTATTATTATTCATTTATCTCTTTATAAACCTCATTCCAATCATATACTCTTTTATATTTTGTTTCTTGCTGATTATAGGGACTATTAAACATCAAAACTTTAGTTTCTGTTTTTGCCACTCCTTCGCAAAAGCCTACGTGGTCATCTATAAAAACATCTATTTTGTTTTCTGCACAAGCTTTTCCTTTATCAATTGATCCAACAATTAATTTATCAAATTGCACATTTTTTGCTTTTAACCAAGTTTCAGAAATTCCATACGCATTTGGACAATGGTCTTCTCCTCTAGATGTAATTATTATAATTTTGTTCCCTTCTGCGTGTAATTTGTTAATAACTTCTGATGCATTTTCCTTAATTCCTGCATTTAAATATGCATTTTCTATATTTTCATTTAGAAATTTTTTAGCAGTTAAGTCATCCCAACCAAAAGCTTTATCCCAACACCATTCATCTTCATGTATTTCAAAATTTATATTTTCTTTTTTATTAAACTCTTTTCCTTTTATTATTAATATGTCATGTAAGTTGTTTATTGTGTCGTCTATGTCTATTCCTATATTCATTTTTTCCTCCATTTAATTTTATAAAAAAAATCCGCCAAATCTCGTCGGGGTTATATATTTTAAAATATATAACCCCTGCGTTTGGCTACTATCACACTAAACATTTACTATATGAAGAATATTAATTGTTATCGTCGTCAAATGCTCCAAACAGTTCATCAAATTTTGCTTCTAATTCTTTTTGAATATCATATGATTCTTCCTGTTTGTTTTCTACTTTTGTTGCAACTTTTTCTTCTTTTTTTGGTTCTTCTTTATCATCTTCAAATAAATCATCTAAAGATTCAATGGTCGTATTTTCTTTTTCTTTGTCTCCTTCTTTTTCTTCCACATAAGGGTTATATGGGTTATACTTTCTCCATGTTCCTCTATTTACATCTTCTCTATCATTATGGTCTACTGCATATTGTTTTACTAAGTTTGCAGTATTGTATTTGAAATAGTAATATTTTTGAGCCTTTATAGGTTTTATACCTTTTTCAAATATAATACACATATCATTATCTAATCTTCTAAGTTCATCTGGTGTCATTAATGCTCTTGCCATAATTTGGTCTGATTTATTATATCCTTGTCTCCACATGTTTTTATCTTTACTTACAGACCAGCTATCTCTTGAAACTGTTTTTTCTCCTAATTCTTTTGAGAAATATTCAACAGTTTTTTGTGAGTTACTTCCTAGGAAAACTGTTGTATCACAGTTACCAATTATTGTTTCGTGTGATTTTTCATATACAGCCTCTAATTGATCTAAGTTTTGTAAAATAACACTAAACGAAATTTTTCTACTTCTTGATGTAGATATTTTTTTATCAAAATCTGGTATTTTACCAATGTTTGCAAACTCGTCTAATATAAAATATGTAGGTTGTGGAAGTGCTCCACCTTGTTTATCTGCAAAATCATATAAATGTTGTATCATTTGTGAAAAGAATATTGTAAGCAAGAAATCGTACGCGGTATGTGTATCTGATGATATAACATAAACTGCTGTTTTTCTGCTTCCAATGTCTTCAAAATTTATTGTATTTGTTGATGTTAATTCTGCAATTTCCTTTGAATCGAATTTACCAAGTTTTGATTGTAATGTACTCAGAATAGAACCATAAGTTTTTTCTGGCGCAATTTCTATAGATTTATAGTTCATTCTAGCTGGGTGGTCATATGGAAGCTGGTTCATTAATTCTGTAAGTAAGTTTCCTCCACCATTACTATTTGCAGCTCTAACTAGTTCTGCACAACTTGCTAGGTTTTGTTCTTCTTCTGGTCTAGTTGCTAATAAGTAATATATTAAAGCTTTTAACAGCATTTCTGCCATATCATCCCAATATGGGTCAGAATTACTTCCTTCTGTTTTTTGCCCTTTTACTATTGTGTTAGCAATAACATCAACATCTATTTCACTCTCAATGTGCATTAAAGGGTTATATCCGTCACTTTTTTGTGGATTTACTAAATTTAATACTTTTATATCATAACCTTTTGCCTTTAAATACCCTGCTGTTTTATCGTATAATTCGCCTTTTGGATCTGTAAACACATATGAACCTAATAGTTGATATGCATTTGGAATAACATATGATGCAGATTTACCAGAACCAGAACCGTCCAACAATTAAGACATTTACGTTTCCTCTTTTATCTACTGGTAAATAATTTTTTTCTGCTAATAAAATTCCCTTTTTAGGGCTTAATATTTTATATTGCTCTCCTCCTGTTGCCCAGTCACTTGAACCATGTTCAATATCTGTATATTCATTTTTTGGTAAGGATTTTAATAATCCAACTGCTGCCAAAACAAGTAATGCAAAAACTAGATATAACTCTCCTTTTGCAAATGTACCTATGTATTTTGTTCCAAAAACCTTTCCTAAATTACCTGTTATGTCGCTAATATTGCCAAAAAATAAATCAACCATGCTCTGTTCACTTGCCTTGGAATCAATTATACTAACAGTTCCAGGCGCAATTAATACTACGGATAAAATTACCCATAGTACTAATACAACTATAAAAACTGGTTTTCCTTTTTTTAACGCATGTTTTATTTTATACATATATTATCACCTTTTCTTTTGTTTTTTATCTTGTTGGTCCATCATTAACCATTTTTCTATTTGACTTAACTGGTAGCTCTATTTCTCCGTTTTCTTCTATATATTTTCTTATTCTTATAGCCATATCCCTTGATTGCTTTTCTTCCACTGTTAACTTTTTCTCTTTTTCCAAAAATTGCAATAGTCTAAATTCAAATTCATTTTGGCCTACATTTGTAGTTCCACTCATAATTTATTCCTCCTCATTTTTCATTGTTTTTATTTCAAAAGCAAAATACGTTTTATATGGTCTTAATTTACATTTTCCTTTTACCTCATTTGTTTCTTCATCAAAATATAAAACTGGTTTGATTTCTTCTGCAGTTTCTGGATCTATAATTGATATAGGCCTTTTTAAATTAGGTGTGTATTCAACTTCTTTGTATTCAGTTTCTTCTTCGTTATACAATGTCTTAAAGTTCATTGGAATTGGCTTTTTAGAAATTCTTACTCTATCTTTTTCTAAAATTCCTACATTTACCACTACTTTCTCTGTTCCAAATGAAAGAATTACTAACTCGTTTCCTTCTGGTTTTGGTTCGTCTATAAAAAATGTTTTTCTGGTTTTTTCTCCTACTAATTCTTCTTTAAAATTCAATCTTTCAACAGTAAATCTAGGTCCTTGTTTTGCAGCTTCTTTTTCTGTTTTATTTACCTCATATATTACTGTCTTAACTCCTTTAGGATCTGTTATACTAAAGTGTTTTCCGTTTATTGATTGTTCCATATATTAAAGCACCTCATTTCTATATTTTAATGCCCTTTATCTTTTGTGCGTTCCTTTTATATTATACCGCACATTTTGATTTATGTCAACTGTGTTGGCATTTTTTGGTTCATTATTATTTAACATATTTTTTAATATCTGTAGGGTGGAGTCTTCGGCTACCCAAAATAAATATTTAATATATTTACGGGGCGCCCAGGAGTGCGCCCCCTACATCTTTTATTTTTAACTTCTTGGATTAAATTTTGATATTTGTTTTAATTTTTCAAATAATTCTTTTTCTTCTTCTGTTAATTCTTTTGGTACTACTGTTTTAATATTTGCAACTAGAGCTCCTCTTCCACCTTGTCCATCTTTATAACCCCTTTGCTCTATTCTTAAATTTTCTCCACTTTGCACTCCTGCTGGTATAGAAACACTAACTTGTTCTTCCAAAGAATCTATTGTAACTTTCTTACCAAGTGCTGCTTCCCATGGAGATATATATAAATCTGTTACAAGATCACATCCATCTAATTTAAATTTTTTATTATTTAAAATATTTATTTTTATAAACAGGTCTCCATTTTTTCCACCATTTGTTCCCTTTTTTCCCTGTCCTGCTAATCTGATTTTTTCACCATTTCTAATTCCTGCTGGTATTTTCACATTAAAGGTTATCATTTTACCTTTCACTGTTCTTAGAGATATTTTCTTTTCTACTCCAAAATATGCATCCTCTAGTTTTACATTTATTTCTGTTTCTACATTTTCACCTTTTATCGGAATTTTTTTATATACTTTCTCTGTTGTAGTTCCTTCTTTTTGTCCAAAAAACATTGCTTTGATTTCTGTAACAATGCTACTATTGTTGTTTCTTTCAACCTTTTTTTGTTGTATTTTTTTCTTTTTTCCAACTCTTGCATTCCATTGTCTATCGTATTTTCTTTTACTAGCAGGTACCGACAAAATTTTATATGCTTCATTTATGTCCTTAAAACGTTCCTCTGTATTTTTATTTTGTCTATTTACATCTGGATGATATTTTTTTGCTTGTTCTCTAAAAGCAATTTTTATTTCATCTATACTAACTTTATTTGTCTCTAATCCCAGTATTTTATAGTAATCTCTAAAAATCATTTCAACATCCTCCAAAAAATGGATTATAAATCTATCATGCATTATAGCATATTTTTGTGTACTCTTTCAACGTTTTTTTATATTTTTGTTGAATTTCGAAATTTGACATTTTTCGACTTTTTATTATTTTTTAACTTTTTGTTTCTTTTTTATTGCTTTTTTTATAATTTACAAATATAATAATGTAAACTATAGGAGGTGTACCTATGAGGAAGTATAATCATGCAAATGATGATGCAAAATATAAAATTATTGCAGTAGATGATGAGTCTGGTATTTTAGATTCTCTAAATGTTTTTTTAACAAAAGCGGGCTATTCTTTTGTTGGAATAGCAGATCCATTAGAGGCCATCGAACGCGTAAAAAAAGAGCATTTTGACTTAATGCTTTTAGACTTTATAATGACGCCTATACATGGTAATCAAGTTGTTGAAGAAATTAGGAAATTTAATAAAGATTTATATATTTTACTTCTTACTGGTCATAAAGACTTAGCTCCACCACTTGAGACAATTAGACGTTTAGATATTCAAGGTTACTGTGAAAAAAGTGATAAATTCGACCAATTGTTATTATTAATAGAATCTGGAATAAAAGCAATTTCTCAAATGCAAGAAATAAAAGAAATAAATGCAAAATTACAATCTACTTATGAAGAGTTAGAAAAAGCTTATCTAGAAAGTATTGAAACTTTAAGATATACTGTTGAAGCTAAAGATACATATACTAGAGGTCACTCTGATAGAGTTTCAGAATATTCTTATTTAATAGGAAAGTATTTAAATTTATCTGAAGAGGACTTGAAAAAATTAAAATTAGGCGGTCTATTTCATGATATTGGAAAAATAGGTGTTCCTGACAGTATTTTATTAAAAACAGAAAAACTTACCGATGATGAGTACTCTGAGATAAAAAATCACCCAGCAATTGGTGCTCATATTTTATCAAATGCAACAATGTTTAAAGATATTATTCCAATTGTAAAACATCACCATGAACGTTTTGATGGTCATGGCTACCCAGGTAAACTTGCAGGAGAAGATATTCCTTATCTTGCCAGAATTACTGCAGTTGCAGATACATTTGATGCAATGACATCAAAAAGAGCTTATCGTGACCCGCTTCCACTTGACGTTGTGAAAGCTGAGTTTGAAAAAAATAAAGGAACACAATTTGACCCCAAAATCGCAGACGTATTTTTAGAAATCTTAAATAATAATTATGATGAAATAGAAAAAATACAAAATAAAGAATAATTAAATTGATTCAATTTTGGGACAGTTCAGCTAGTATGCATTAAGAATATCAGCCGTTTTGTATATTTTATAAAAAATTAAATTTGACAGTCCGTAGATCACGGGTGAAGACCCGCGTACGCCTTGGAGAATTTAATTTTTTAGAAAATCATACAAAAGGTAGGCTGATATATTTTTATTTATAAACTGAACTGTCCCTAACTGCATCAATTTATTCTATTCCTAAATATTCATTATAAGTGCACTCTCTATCAATTACTTTATCTTGTTTTATATCAATAATTCTATCTGCAACTGTTTGCATTAATTGATGGTCGTGTGAAGCAAAAAGCATATTTCCTTTAAACCTCTTCATTCCTTCATTTAATGCTGTTATACTTTCCATATCTAAATGGTTTGTTGGTTGGTCAAATATCAAGAAATTTGCACCAGATAGCATCAATTTAGATAATACACATCTTACTTTTTCTCCACCAGATAACACTTTTATATTCTTTAGTGCTTCATCGCCAGAGAATAACATTCTTCCTAAAAATCCTCTTACATATGTTTCATCGGGGTCTTTAGAATATCCTCTTAGCCAATCTACAAGTGATTCATCTCTTGGGAATAGGTAGCTATTATCTTTTGGGAAATAATCATGTGTTATAGTTTGTCCCCAAATTACTTCTCCTTCATCTGGTTCTACCTCACCTGCAATTATTTGGAACAACACTGTTATAGCATTTTCGTTATCAGATAAAAATGCTATTTTATTATCTGCTTTTACCGTAAAAGATACATTATTTAGTATTTTTTCGCCGTTTACAGCCTTAGAAATATTTTTTAATGTTAATATTTCTTTCCCTGGTTCCCTATCTGGTTTAAAATCTATATATGGATATCTTCTGCTTGATGCCTTTATTTCTTCTAGTTCTATTTTCTCTAATGATTTTTTTCTAGAAGTTGCTTGTTTAGATTTAGAAGCATTTGCACTAAATCTAGCAATAAATTCTTGTAATTCTTTAATTTTTTCTTCTTTTTTCTTATTGGCCTCTTTTGCTTGCTTTAAAGCTAATTGGCTTGATTCATACCAAAAGTCATAGTTCCCTGGATATATTTTTATTCTCCCGAAGTCAACATCTGCAATATGTGTACATACTTTGTTTAAGAAATATCTATCGTGTGATACTACTATAACAGTATTTTCAAAATTTATTAGAAATTCCTGTAACCATTCTATACTTTTTAAGTCTAAGTCATTAGTAGGCTCATCTAGTAGTAATACATCTGGATTTCCAAATAAGCTTTGAGCAAGTAAAACTTTTACTTTATCTTTTGCTTCTATTTCACTCATTAATTTATAATGTTTTTCTCCCGATATTCCAAGATTATTTAAAAGTGTTGCTGCGTCTGTTTCTGCGTTCCATCCATCTAATTCTGCAAATCTTTCTTCTAATTTTGCAGCTTTCATTCCATCTTCTTCAGAAAAATCTGGTTTTGCATATATTGCTTCTTTTTCTTTCATTATATTATATAATTTTTTATTACCCATTATTACAGTGTCCATTACCGTATAATTTTCATAAGCAAAGTGGTCTTGTTTTAATGTTGATAGTCTTTTACCTTTTTCTATTACTATTTCACCTTTTGAAGGTTCTATTTCTCCTGATAGTATTTTTAAAAAAGTAGATTTTCCAGCTCCATTTGCTCCAATTAATCCATAGCAATTACCTTTTGTAAATTTTATATTTACGTCTTCAAATAGGACTCTTTTTCCGAATCTTAATGTTACTCCAATTGCGTTTATCATATGCCCCTCCTATAATTTTACAAACTTATATTATTATATAGTGATTTTTCGGGTTAGTCAAGGGGCACCTGTGGGTAGGTGTCCCTATATTCCTATTTATAAATTTCTTCCGCTTCTTCTGATGTTAAATACTCGCATTCCACCATTCTGTTTATTACTTGTTTTTGCCTTTGGGTTGCAAGTTCAAAATTATTTGTTGGTGCATACACAGATGGTGCATTTGGTATTCCTGCCAGTAATGTACTTTCATAAGCGGTCATATCAATTGGATCTTTACCAAAGTATCCTTGGCTTGCATCTCCTACACAATAATATCCATCTCCAAAATAGCTTGTATTTACATATAGCTCGAATATTTCCTCTTTACTACATTCTCTTTCTATTTTTATAGCCATAAATGTTTCTGCAATTTTTCTGGTTAATTCTCTACTCTGTGAGAAATATATATTTTTTGCAAGTTGCTGTGTAATTGTACTACCTCCTTCTTTAAGTTCCCCTGCTCTAATATCATTAATTATAGCTCTGGCAATACCAATCACATCTACTCCATTATGTTTATAAAATCTATTGTCTTCCACTGCAATTACTGCATCTATATAAGTTTTAGGAAGTTTTTCAAATAATGTGTAATTTTTCTTTGATTTTATTTCTTGTATTTTGACATCTATCGGTGTTTCTGATAATGCCTCTTTGTACATAGCATATCCACCTGATGTATATATACCTACTAGTGCAATTAACACTAATATTATAAATAAAATTAATTTTTTAATTATTTTCATTTAAACTCCTTTTTTTATATATTATCTAAAATTAATTAAGAGCACCTTTAAGTGCTCTTATAAAAAATATCCTTTTTACAATATATTAAAAATGCTCTGAAATTATATAAAAAAATAATTGGTGCACCATCAGAGACTCGAACTCTGGACCCACTGATTAAGAGTCAGTTGCTCTACCAACTGAGCTAATGGTGCATTTTTATTAGAGCTTTTCTATTATAATATTTATTTTTAAATTTGTCAATTAAAATAAAGGAATTTCATGTGGTATAATTTATAAATAATAAGAACTGCTCGTGCTTGCTCTATATAAATAAACTAATTCCATAAGAATGTAATAGCCCAACGCAGGGGTTTTATATATTTTAAAAGCGAATTTCCTCGTGGGGACCGCCGTGGGCTGTTAAAGGCGAAGCCTTGTTACAGCACCGGTGGGAAGAAATGAGCGAATTAAAATATATAAAACCCGACGAGATTGGGCGGTCGTCTTGTGATATCTTTAATAAAATACTCACACAAATTATTATTTATTTCCTATGCTGCTTCTTCCTGTTCTGGTTCCTCTGGCGTTTCTGGAGTTACTGGCTCTGTTGGTGTTTCCGGTTGTTCAGGTGTCACTGGACTTTCTGGCTCCTCTGGTTGTTCTGGCTCAACTGGTGTCTCAGGTTCTTCCGGAATTTCAGGGGCTGTTTGTTCAGGAGGAGCTACAACTGGTGTTGTTTTTTTCGTTCCTCTTGTTATATATTTATTCATTGGGTCATATGTATCTGTTGATAATACTGTTCTTGAAACCTCTTTCCCATTTAGTTTTAATATTTTATATGTTATACTTTTACATCCATTTGATCCATATTGTGTAACTTTTTCTGTTCCCTCTGGTAAGCTGGCATCATCTTCATAAATAACTGTAAATGGTATATAATTTAAAATTGTAGTTGAAATCTCTACTTCATATTCTGTTTCTTCTCTTATTCCATAAATACTTACCTTTGCAATTCCATTTTGTGCAGATGCTTTTATTGTTATAGGATATTGCCTGTTATTTTTAAATTTGAAATCTAGGCTTCCATAAACAACAGTTGCATCTTTTCCTGCTCCTACATATGATGTTGTAAAGGCATGATTATGTCTTTCTACTATATCTAAATTTGCATATACAACTGCATCATATAATGTTGAAGAAATTTGGCAAATTCCTCCCCCTATCATCTGTACTACTTTACCACCAGCATATCCGGCAGCGTCTTTATAGCCTGCTTCAGAGGTTCTTTTTCCTAAAGTGCTGTTATATGAAAATGTTTCTCCTGGCATGATAACTTTTCCATTAATCTTACTTACAGCTAATTTTAAATTAGTAGTTCTAGACTTATTGCTTTCATCATATCTTGTAGAAAATGTTCCAAGTAAGTCTGGGAAAGCCTCTGTTCCAATTTGAGAAATTGTTTTTTTAGGATTAGTTATAACTAAAGGAATCTCATACTCCTCTTTATATTCTTTTAAGATTTCTTTTGCTGCTTCTAGATCAAAATCAATCCCTTGTACCTCTGCAAATACTTGGAAAGGATTAGTGGTATAATATGCATCCTGAGCTTCTGTATGAACCTCCTCATATATTTTTTCTATATCTATATCATCTGGTTCAGTCTGAACTGATTTTATATTTATTTCTTCTGAATAACTTAAATTAATACTTTTTTTAATTTCATTTTTTAATTCATTGTCATCAATTGTAGCTCCTGCCACTCCTCTAGTTATAAGAAGTTTATCATCTTCTATACAGTATGTAACTTGCTTTACCACATTTGGTATTTTTTCTTTTATTCCTTGAACAACATTGTTTAACAAATCCTCATTATAATTAGCATCTAAAGTAATGTTCGTACCAAAAATTTTACTTTTTAATATTACAAAATTATTTCCAAAAATGTTACTTCCTCTGCCTACATTATAAGCTTTTTCAACAGCATCATTTACTCCATATTCTAGCTCTATTTGGGATAATAGCATACTATATTCATCGTTATCTATTTTTATTTTGATTTCTTCGTTCAATTTTTCTTCTATCTTATTTTTAATAATTGTTTCTGCTTCTTGTTTATTTAATCCTTGTAAATTTACTTTATCTATTGTTACTCCTGCAATTATATTTTCATTATTTATATTTACAAGTGCAAAACCTGTTGATAATATAATTACTACAATTGCTACTGCTATCGCTATAATTATCCACTTATGTATTTTCTTAATTTTATATTGATTATTAGTTGTTTCTTCTTTTTCAAAGTTTTCCTTCTTTTCTTCTATTATTTCTGCGTTAACATTTTCACTATTTGTTTCTTTTGACTCTTTAACACTTTCCATTAGTTTTCTCCTTAAAAAAAATATCATTTATTGAATAATTTTATCACAAATAGTTTTTTTTTACAATGTAATTATATGTTTTTTTAGGAATATTATTCCAGATTTTTTGATACTATATTTTTTAATTCAAAAAAATATTTCTGTTACAGACTTTCCTAATACTTTTGCTATTTTTTCCATCGTTTCTTTTGATGGATTTTTTCTTGTTCCTTTTTCTAAATGGCAGATATAACCCATTGAAAGCCCTGATAATTCTGCTAGTTCTAAAATTGTCATACCCCTATCTTTTCTAATTTTTGTAAGATTATTCACACTCATTTTTTTAGGCCTCCTTGTCTTAATAACAACATAATATCACGTGCTATTTTGACAAGTCAATACTTTTTTTAAAAAATATCTTTACTAGCAGACAATTTTTTTATATAATAGTATAAAATTAAAAATAATGAGGTGCTATTATGATTGGTGATATGATTGGAAAAATCAGAAAAGAAAAAGGAATGACTAAAACAGAACTTGCAAGATTAACAGGTATTAACATAGGTCATTTAACTCACATCGAAAAAGGAGAAAGGAACCCTAGCCATAAAGCTCTAAGAAATATTTGTCAGGCTTTAAATGTTCCTTACCAACAATTAATGTATACATATGATAAACAATTAAACGAAGATCAAGAAACATATAACTATGTTAGTCACATTGCATATGATAGAGTTTTAGCTGTGGACAATATTAACAGTTTTATTTCTTGCCCGCCTTCAATGCCAAGTGCATCACTTGCTATTAGGGTCAACGATTCTTCTTTGGAACCTAAATTTTCTGAAGGTGACTATGTTTTTGTTGAATTCAACTCTCCTCTATCTAATAATGATGTTGCTGTTGTTAGTTTAAATGATAAAGTGTTAATAAGAAAATATTCAAACAAAGAAGGTAAGATAGTTTTATCTGCATTAGACAAAACTATTCCAAAAATAACAGTTAAATCCGAAGATAAATTTTACATTATTGGGAAAGTGCTAGGAAAATAATTTTTTTGTAAAAAATACTTGCATTATATATTTTTTAATAATATAATGTTGTAAGCAAAAGATGAAGAGGTAAATAAAATGGAATTAGTAAGAAATATATTTTTTAATACAGATAAATTAATACAAAATTCGAAAGTAAAGATTTCATATACAGGTAAATTTTTCGAAGATAATTCTGAAGAAGTTTTTATTCATTATGGTTTTGGCACAAATTGGGATAACTTAAATGAAATAAAAATGGAAAAAACAGAACTTGGATTTCAAACAGAATTAGAACTTATTGAAAGCGATACTTTTAATTTCTGCTTTAGAAATGGCAAAAATGAATGGGATAATAATAATCACGAAAATTATATTTTTGAATTAGAAAAGCCTTGTATGGATTTAGTTGTATCAGATATTGATTACTCTTTAGATAGACCAAATAGATTAAGAAAATCTTATATTTGGAACAAAAAAATAAGGCTTGCTATATATAAAATTATTCATTATATTCCAAGGCTTATATCTGGAAATTATAAAAGAAGAGTTCAAGAGCAATAAAAAGACAGGTTATAAAACCTGCCTTTTTTATTATGAATTAGCAACATCCGTTGTTATTTCCACAACAGCAGCATAATATTAATATTAGGATTATTATCCAGCAGCAGTCACCTCCGAATCCGAAACCGCCACCGCAACCTCTATTTTCTGGCATATATTTCACCTCCTTTTATGTACAAATCTTATTGTTTGTTTTAGGTTTAGCAACCACATCCACAATTGTTATTACCGCCACAGCAACAGCAAAGTATCAATAAGATTATGATGATAAAGCAACAACAATTATTATTCGAACAACAATTTCCCATTAAAAAGACCTCCTTATTTTCAATTTTTAATTCATCATTATGTTATATATTATTCTTTTCCAGCGAATAGTGTTACTAAAATTTGACAATAATGTTAATAAGTAGTATAATATTAAAAGTGATGCTTATTTTGATAAGCGAATTTGAGATTTGTGTATTAATAAAAGATAGTTCGGAAAATTTTATATAACATATAATTATCTAGTTAAATTTACTGCAGATTTTTTAGGGGCGAACTACGTTTGCCCACTTCTTAAGTAAATTTTCTAAATCAATAATTCATAATTGTAAAGCCTTATAAGAACGGGTGGACAAAGTTCGCCCCTACTTTTATTGATTTATGCATGCTTTAAATTTTTATTAATATACAAAAGAATAGATAAAGGAGATTAAAAGAAATGGAAGAAAACTTAGCAGAGGATATTTTAAAGGAAAATACAATAAAAAAAGAAAAGGTTAAAAGAGAATATAAAAAAAGAAGAAAACCAGTATCAGAAAAAACAAGTGATACTATATTTAAAAAAGAAAATTTAAAAATTATACCATTAGGTGGTATTTTAGAGGTTGGTAAAAACCTAACTGTTTTTGAATATAAAAATGATATTGTTCTTGTGGACTGTGGTCTAGGATTTCCGGAAGATGATATGCTTGGTGTAGACCTTGTTATTCCTGATATGACATATTTAGAAAAAAACAAAGAGAAAATTAAAGGTTTAGTAATTACCCATGGACACGAAGACCACATTGGTGCAATTCCTTATTTGTTAAAACAGATTAATGTTCCAATTTATGCTACAAAATTAACAGCTGGTTTAATTGAACATAAATTAGAAGAACATAAATTGCTACGAAGTACTAAAATAAAAATTGTAAATCCAGGTCAAACTATATCGTTTGGTTCAATGAGAGTTGAATTTATAAGAATTACACATAGTATACCAGATGCTTGTGCTCTTGCTATTCATACGCCAGTTGGAATAGTTGTTCATACTGGAGATTTTAAAATTGATTATACTCCAATAGATGGTGAAATGGTTGATTTTGGAAGACTTGCTGCACTTGGTAACAAAGGTGTTTTGGCTCTTATGTCTGATAGCACAAATGCTGAGAGGAAAGGCTATACAATGTCAGAAAGTACTGTTGGAGAAATTTTTGATAAATTATTTTTAAACTGTACTAAAAGAATTGTAGTTGCTACTTTCTCTTCTAATGTTCACAGAGTTCAACAAATTGTTAATTCAGCTGTTGCAAATAAAAGAAAAATTGCTATTTGTGGTAGAAGTATGGTAAATACCATAGAAACTGCAAGAAAATTTGGATATATCAAAGTTCCAGACAATGTTTTCATAGATATAGATGAAATAAAATCTTACCCAGATGATAGATTAGTTATTATTACAACAGGTAGCCAAGGAGAAACAATGTCAGCTTTAACTAGGATGGCTAATGGAGATCATAAAAAGGTAGAAATTACTCCAAATGATTTAATAATAATTTCTGCTAATCCAATACCTGGTAATGAAAAATATGTTTCTAAAGTAGTAGATGATTTAATGAGTATTGGTGCTGAAGTTGTTTACAGTGCTTTGCAAGATGTGCATGTTTCTGGACATGCTTGCCAAGAAGAGCAAAAATTAATGATATCTTTAGTTAGACCAAAATTTTTCATTCCTGTTCATGGTGAATATAGACAGCTTATTGCACATGCAGAAACCGCTAAAGAGCTTGGAATTAGCGCTGAAAACATTTTTATAACAAATAATGGTAGAGTTTTAGAACTTAATGAATATGAAGCAAAATTTACATCAACAGTTACTGCTGGGAAAATACTAGTAGATGGATTAGGTGTTGGAGATGTAGGTAATATTGTTTTAAAAGATAGACAAAAATTATCTCAAGATGGTCTTATAATTGTAGTTCTAACAATGGATTCAAACGGGGCTGTCCTTTCTGGTCCTGATGTCATAACAAGAGGTTTTGTCTATGTAAGGGAATCTGAAAACTTAATTGAAAATATTAAAAAACTTTTAAGAAAAGAATTACAGAAATGCGAAGAAAAAGGTATTTCTGATTGGGCTTCAATTAAGGCTATTTTAAGAGAAAGTCTTCACGATTATATCTACAAAAAAACCAAAAGAGATCCTATGATTTTACCAATTATAATGGAGGTTTAATTTAACTGGAAATCGTTCCGATTTCCAGTTAACCTGTTTTGCTCATTATATCTTTTTTCATTTTGCTCATTATTTTTTTCTCTAACCTAGATATATAACTTTGTGATATTCCGGAGCATGTCTGCTACTTCTTTTTGTGTTTTTTCTTTTTCCCCATTAAACCCAAATCTTAATTCCATTATATATTTTTCCCTTTTATTCAATTTTTCTATTGCAGCTTTTAACAAACTTTTATCCACTTCATCTTCAATCCTTCTTGAAGTTATATCTGAGTCTGTTCCTAGAATATCAGATAATAACAGTTCATTTCCATCTCCATCTTGATTGAGTGGCTCATCTATTGATACTTCACCTTTTATTTTACTGCTTCTTCTTAAGTACATTAGAATTTCATTTTCTATACATCTGGAAGCATATGTTGCAAGTTTTATATTTTTATCTGTATTAAATGTATTTATTGCCTTCATAAGACCTATTGTTCCAATAGATACTAAATCTTCTATCCCTATTCCTGTATTTTCAAATTTTTTTGCTATATATACTACTAATCTTAAATTATGTTCTACTAATGTTTGCCTTCCACTAATATCATTTTGGGATAATAATTTAATAGCTTTTTCCTCCTCTTCTGGAGATAATGGTTCTGGTAAGCTTTGGCTCCCTGCAACATAAAAAATCTCATCCTCTTTATTTCCAAACCCAAAATCAAATAATTTACTTTTTAGAATTTCTAAAATATTCACAAATACCTCCATTCTGGAACGACGAGGGATGTCGTTTCCTTCTTTTTTAATTTAACTTGTTTATTATATCCAAACCTACTAATGCATTGTACTTATTGTTTCTGCTTAAATTTTTTTCATAAATTCCTATTATTACATTTTTATTTTTCATACTTTTTCCTTGATATTGAATAACAAAATCATCTGGTTTTATCCCCAAAATCAATCCATTCTCAGTTCCTAGAGCAGAAAATGGTATTAATCTAATTTTAGATACATACTTATCTGATACTTTTACTTTACCATTAATAATATCTTGTATGTTTTGTAAAATTTCTGCACTAATACATTCTTTTAATACTTGTTTTTCCACAATAACCACCGGTTTACCTGTTAATGGTTCTTTTAAGAAATTCCCAGTATCAATTATTGCTTTTACATTTACGTTTTTTTCATTAAAAGTTATTTCTATATTACAAAGCATATCTTTTCTTGCAATTTTATTTTTTATGCTTTTGAAGGATATTATAATTATGATAAATCCTATAAGACCTCCTATTAATATCATTTTCATAGGGTATATTCCTACTAGTGTTCCGATTTTGAAATAAAATATCCCCTGGACTTATAAAATATAATAAGGCAAATGTTACTCCTCCAAAGGTAAATGATGTTAAGTAAAATATTAGTAATTCTCGAAAGAAATCTTTTATTCCTTTACTATTAAATGATATGTATACTATTGCTAATGATAGTATTATTTTTAAAATTATGTTAGAATAAATTTCCATGTTTGATATGTAGTATATGCATGCATATATTGCACCTATGGTGCTGCCTAATAGTATTCTTAATATTTTTATTTCTTTTTTTAGTATTATTGCTGTCGCGTATATTATTATGCTGTTCATAAATATGTTTTCTAAAAATATTAAATCTATATATATAGTCAAATAATCACCTGTCAAAATTATTGTTAAATAAATTGGATTTTAGAGGTGTGAGGTGTGAAATGAGAGGTGTGATTTTAGGGTTAGGCTTTGTAGGTATTTCCCCATTTTCACACTTCCCACATCCCACTTCGCACTTCTCTAAATTACAATTTATCTATTTCCTTATCATTTTTTGTATTGTTATTATAATACTTAAGTTTAAAAAAACTTGTCTTTTCTTGAAGGCGAAAAAAAGAAATAATCTACTTTTATAGATTATTTCTTTTTTATTTTTATATTTATTTATTTTTTTATACACTTTATCTCTTATTTCTTAAGAATGTTGGTATATCTAAGTCTCCACCATTGTCTTTATTATCTGCTGCTGTAGGAATTGAGTTTATTTTTTTGTTCCAAGTATTGCTTACTAGATTATCTACACCTATTCCTGGTTTTTTCTCATCTTGTTCAAATCCTGTTGCAATAACTGTTATTACAATTTCGTCTCCTAGGCTTTCATCTGTTACTACACCAAAGATAATGTTTGCTTCTGGGTCAACACTTCTTTGAACAAGTTCTGCTGCTGTGTTTGCTTCTTGTAATCCTAATTCGTTTCCACCTGTAATATTAATAATTACACCTCTTGCACCTTCAATAGAAGTTTCAAGTAATGGACTTTGAATTGCTTGTTTTGCTGCATCTTCTGCTCTATTTTCTCCACTTGCTCTACCTATACCCATATGAGCCATACCAGTATTTAGCATAACTGTTTTTACATCTGCAAAGTCTAAGTTTATTAATCCAGGAATTGAAATTAAATCTGATATACCTTGAACACCTTGTCTTAAGATATCATCTGCCATTTTGAATGCTTCTATGATAGATGTTCTTCTATCAATTACTTGTAATAATTTGTCATTTGGAATTACAACTAATGTATCTACTTTATCTTTTAAATTTGTTATTCCTCTTTCTGCTTGTGTTAATCTTTTCTTTCCTTCAAAAGTAAATGGTTTTGTTACGACACCTATTGTTAATATTCCTAATTCTTTAGCAGTTGCTGCAACTATTGGAGCAGCACCTGTTCCAGTTCCTCCACCCATTCCAGCTGTTACGAAAACCATATCTGCTCCTTTTAAAACTTCTGCTATTTCTGCTTTACTTTCTTCCGCAGCTTGAGCACCAATATCAGGGTTTGCTCCTGCACCTAGTCCTCTTGTTAATTTTTCTCCTATTTGAATTTTTGTTCCTGCTTTTGATAGTTGAAGGGCTTGTCTATCTGTATTTACTGCTAGAAATTCAACACCTCTTATTCCAGATTCAATCATCCTATTAATAGCATTGTTTCCTGCTCCACCTACTCCTATTACTTTTATTGTAGCTGTTCCATCCATCATATAATTGTTTTCTTCGTTTTCTGTGTCCATCATAAAGTCAATTCCTCCTTTAATTTTTTATTTTTAATATTTTCAAGCTTTTAAGTGTAAAAAAATTCTTTAATTCTTTCCAGTACAGTTTTAAAAAAGCTTTCATTTGTTTTTATATCTATACTGCTAGATACGCTTTTTGCAAATGGTCTTGATGAAATGTATCTAACAAGTGCATAGCTAGATCTATACGAAGGTTTTATTGTGCTTATTAGTCTTCCAGTTGATATTTTTACAGGAATATTTAGGATTATTTTCCCTGCAACATCACTTTTACTAATAGTCGTAATTCCTTGTCCTGTTAAAATAACATTATTAATGTTTGCTTTTATACCTTCCTTAGTAACATCTTTATTTATAAGAGAAAAAATTTCTGTTATTCTAGCTTCAATTACCTCTATTAATTCTGAGCTTTTTATTGTTTTAGCTCTTTCCTCGCCTTTATATGTATTTAGCATTATGTCCGTATCATTATCTATAAAAGATTTTAGAGCTAGTCCGTATTGTTTTTTTAATCTGTCTGCCTCTTCTTCAGATATGTTAAATACCATTGCAATGTCATTTGTTATTGTATCTCCACCTAGTGGAATTGTATTTGTATAAATTATTGCTTCTTCATTAAATACTCCTATATCTGTATTTCCTGCACCAATATCTAATATCATTACATTATCTTTAAGCTCATTTTTATCTAAAATCAATTTTCTTTCTGCTAAAACATTTGGTATTATGCCATCTATTTCAATATTTACTTTTTTAAATATATTAGTTAGCTTTCTTACATATTCTTTATCTGCTAAAACAACTTGTCCTTTTACTGTAAAAGATGAACTAAGCATTCCAACTGGGTCTTCCACTATTCTGCCATTATCTAATGCAAATTCACTTACTACCATATCTATAACAACTTTATCCTCAGGGATGTCTATATCTTTTAGTTGAGTAATTGCTGAATTAACATCTTTGCTTGATATTCCTGCGAATTTATCCTTAGGCTCTTTTACTATACTATTTTGAACTATAGTAACATATTTTCCTAATATTGTTACATATGCTGAATTTATGCTTAAATTTGCTACTTGTTCCACCTCAGCAATTGTTTTTGCTATTGCAGAAGCAACTTCTTCTTCATCTGTGATCTTTGATTTTCTCATTCCAAAGCATTTACATTCTGCTGTTGCAATAATCTCAACTTGGTTGAAATTATTGACTTCTCCTATAACTGTACTAACTTTGGAGGTTCCTATATCAATACCTACAATAACATCACCGATAGCCAAAATTATTCCTCCGTTTTACATTTTTCTACTTGGCTATTATAATATTAAATTTTTAGAAAAAAGTCAATAGTTTACGTTACATTTTTGTAATATTTTTGTAACAGTTTTGTAATAAAATTTTTAGTTCAAATTTACTTCTTCATAAATGAAAACGGCGCATGCGCCGTTTTTTTATTCTTCCCCACCTTTTAGTTTTTCTGCTCTGTCTGCTGCTATTAAACTGTCTATCATTTCATCTAAATCTCCATTTAAGAAGTTTTCCATTTGATAAATGCTTAATCCTATTCTATGGTCTGTTATTCTTCCTTGAGGATAATTATATGTTCTTATTTTTTCACTTCTATCACCAGTTCCTACTTGGCTTTTTCTTTCATTTGCAAGTTCTGCATCTCTTTTTTCTTTTTCTATATTGTATAGTCTTGATTTTAAAAGTCTCATTGCATATTCTCTATTTTGTGTTTGAGATCTTTCTGTTTGGCATTCTGCAATGACTCCAGTTGGTACGTGTATTAATCTTACTGCTGATGATGTTTTATTTACGTGTTGTCCTCCTGCTCCTGATGCTCTATATACCTCCATTTTTATATCCGCTGGATTTATTTCAATTTCAACATCTTCTACAACTGGTAGTACTGCAACTGTTGCTGTTGATGTATGAATTCTACCACTACTTTCTGTATCTGGAACTCTTTGTACTCTGTGAACCCCACTTTCAAATTTTAGTCTACTGTATACACCTTTTCCAGTAACCATAAATGTTACTTCTTTATATCCACCCAAACCAGTTTCATTTTCATTTAATACATCAATTTTCCAGTGTTTTGTTTCAGCATACATATTATACATTCTAAATAAAGTCCCTGCAAATAGTGCTGCTTCTTCTCCTCCTGCTCCTGCTCTTATTTCACAAATAATATTTTTATCATCATCTGGATCTTTTGGAATTAATAATATTTTTAATTCTTCCTCTATTTGAGGTATTTTCCCTCTTAATTCCTCTATTTCCATTTCAGCAAGCTCTTTTAAGTCTTTATCATTTAGCATTTGTTTTGCCTCTTCTAGGTCTGACTGTGCTTTTTTATATTCTCTATATTTTTCTACAACATCTACTAGGGTTGCATGTTCCTTCATTAAATTTTTCCATTCATCCTGTCTTGAAATAACCTCTGGGTCACTAATTTTTTTATTTAATTCTTCATATCTTTGCTCTACTGCCTCTAATTTTTGAAACATAAACTTCTCTCCTTATCTTTTTGATTGTTATATTATACAATAATTTTGTTGTTTATTCAATACTAGAAAAATAAATTGTAATTTGTCGAAGTGGGAAGTGTGAGGTTCGAAGTGAGAAAATAAAGCAGATCCTACGAAGCCCCGCCATAAATGCCCACCTCACACCGCACACATCCCACCTCAACATTACAATTTACAATTCAATATAATTATAATTTATTCTCAATTTATTCATTGCATTGACTTCTCTATTTGAGCATGTAAAAATAATTATCTGATTTTCTTTAAAATTATTATTTAAATAAGATAAAATATTTTCCAAACGTTCTTCATCATAATATGCAAATGCTTCATCTAATATTATTGGCAAATTTTCTTTTGCAACCTCATTTGCAATTGCAAGTCTTAGAGCTAAATATAGTTGGTCTATTGTTCCTACACTTAAAAGACTAGCATTTACGTAATTTCCATTTTCGGTTTCTACAATTATTCCCTCATCTTCATTAAAAATAATATTTTTATATTGTTCTCCAATTACTCCTTTAGTATTTTTTAATAAATTCTCAGTAAATTTTGGAGTTATATTATTTTTCATTTTATTATATGATTTTTCTAAAATATTTTTTGCAAGTTCAATTGATTGTCCTAATTTTATAATTTCTTCTTCTTCATTTTTTGTATTTTCTAGTTGTTCTTCTAAATTTATTTTTTCTTCTATATCTTTATTAATATTTTTTTCTGATATTTCTAATGTGTATTTTTCAAATTTTAAATCATTATATTTTTCATCGGTGTCCTTTATTTCTTCTTCTATTATTTTTAGATCTTTTTTGAATATTTCTAAAATAATATTTTCACCAATAATATTTTTATATTTTTTTAATATTAATTCTTTTTGTTCTGCTTCTTCTTTTTCTATATTTTTATTTAAATTATTAATATCATCTTCTAAATCCAATATTATTTTATTTATTGTATTTTTTTCATTTTTTAATTTTATTATTTCTTTACTATTTAATTTATTTTTATTTTTTATACTCAAAAATAATTTAATTAAAAAATAAATTAAAGAGATTCCTAAAATAATTAATTTGATATTTAAGTTTATTTTTAATAAAAATATTGCTATATTTAAAATAAATAATATTAGAAAAATAATTAATAATTTTTTATTTATTCTTTTATTTTCTTTTTTATTTTTTTCAATATCATTTTCTTTTTTATTTATTTTATTTTTATTTTCATTAATTAAATTATTTTTTATATTTATTTCTTCTTGTGCAAATTTATTTTTTTCTTTTATTTTTTTTATTTCTTTTAATAAATTATTTTTATTTTCTAAATTATTTATTTCATTATCAATATTATTTTTTTGATGACTTATCTCTATTTTATTGTTTTCATTATATTCTATTTCTTTTAATTTTTGGTTTAATTTTTCTTGTTTTTCTTTTATTTTATTTAATGGTCTATCTACTGTTCTATCTGTCCCTACTTCTTCTATAAATTTTTTATTTAATTTATCTATGGTTTTTTTATAAGAAACATTATCCTCTCCTGTACTTACCATATTAGATATTTTTTGTATTATATTTCTTCTATCAGCTGAATTTAAAATAATTTCTTTTTGTTCTGAAAGTACCGAAGAATTAAATGTATTTTCATCCACATTTGTTTGTTCAAAAAAGAACTCATTTCCTTTATTTTTATCTATATTAAAACTTTTTGAAATATCTTCATGATTTTCATTATATATTTTTGGATTTTTTTTATTAAATTCTCTATATACTTCAAATGTCTCTCCATTTTCTAATGTATATACCATTTTTCCAGAAAAATCATCACCACTCCAAGGTTTGTATCTTTCAAAATCAGAAATATCTTTTCCATTTTTATTCTTAGAAATGCCATAAAACATCGCTTCTAAAAATTTTAAAGTAGTAGTCTTCCCCTGTTCATTTTTTCCATAAATAATATTTATATTTTTATTTAAATTAATTTCTTTATTTTTAATTTTACCAAATCCATTTATTTTTAGAAAATTAATATTCAAAATAAACCTCCTTTTAGAATTAATTAGATAAATTATAATTTGTAGAGTGTGAAGTGGGAAGATAAAGTAAAGCCTGCGAAGCCCCGCCATAAATGCCCACCTCACACCGCACACATCCCACCTCTATTAAATTCACATATTATTTAACCCAATTTCTATAGCCTTTTCTATAATCTCTTTCTCCTCAATTTCCTTATTTAATAAATCTAGCATCTCACTAATAAAAATTCCTTTTAAATTATTTTGCGTTGCTATTTCTTCTAAATTATAATTTAATTTCGTTCTATTTTTTATTTTTAAAATATTTTTATTTCTAATTAATTTTAATATTTTATTTTCTTCTATTTCAAAATTTCTTGTCCCGACTAAAATTAATTTAATCATAACATTTTCTTCTATATAAATATTATTAATAAATTCAACTAATTCTTCTTGTGTATTTATATCTGTTATATCTATACTTTTTTCTTCAAATATTCTTTCGTCTAATTTTACAAAATTAATTTCTAAATTATCTTTACTTACGCTAACATCAAGTAATCCATGTTCTCCCTGTTCATCAAATCCCAAAGAAACCGTCGATCCTGGATAGACAATATTTTCATTTATAACTTGTCTTTTATGTATATGTCCGATTGCAACATAGTCAAAACCAGCTTTTTGTATTTCATTTTTTGATATTGGATTATATAAATTACCTGCATTTTTGCTTGCATCAATATCTCCATGAACTATAAGTATATTTATTTTATTTTTATTTTTTATTTTAATATCTTCTACATTAAAATTATTACAATAAAAATTATCAAATCCAAAGCCATAAATGTCAACGTCTTCAAATTCATAGCATTTTATTTCTGAATTAAAAATATAAACATTTTTATTCCATTCAAAATTATTGTAATATGAATTTTTTAACATTGGATCATGATTTCCTGGAGATATAAATATTTTTGTTTCTGGTATTGTTTTAAATAAATTATTTATATACTCTATCGTTGTTTTTTTTACGTAATTATGGTCATATAAGTCTCCAGATATAAATAAGTATGGTATTTTTTCTTGTTTTATATAATTAATAGTTTTTTGAAAGACTTGTCTTTGTTCTAGTCTTCGTATATCTCCTAAGTTTTCTTTTTCTCCTAAAAATGAAAATGGAGTATCAAAGTGCATGTCTGCAATATGTATGAATCTCATATATATTTCTCCTTTTAATTTATACTTTTGACAGCCGCCCAATCTCGTCGGGGTTTAATTTTTCTTTTTTAGGCACCTCTAGGTAATCCCTACTTTGGATTCTCCTAAAAGAAGAAAAATTAAACCCCTGCGTTGGGCTAATAATATTTTTAGTTTAAATAATATTACACATTCTCTAATAATTCATTTCTTGTTATTACAGTATTTATATGAATATTTGCTTGTTTTTTTATTTGTAATTCTATTTTTTTATCTAATATGTATAGTATTGCTTGATTTATATCTTTTTCTAATAGTTCATTTATGTAGTCTATATCTGGAAGGTTCCTGTCTTTACTTGTTCTATCTGCAATAAATAATATTTTAGATAGCTTGTCCATTTTTGGCAATCCGGTTGTGTGTGCTTTTATTGCATTGCTCATAATATCATCAAATCCAAAATATTTTTTTACCATGTCTGCACCAATTTTCGCGTGTAATAATGATATATTTTTTCTTTCTATTTCGTCCACTTCAATTTTATTAACTTCACAATATTCTAATTTTTCTTCATCTGTTAATTCTTTTGCAATATCATGTGAAATCCCTACTTTTTTTGCAGTTTCAACATTAAGATCAAATTTTATAGCAAGTTCTTCACATCTTTCCATTACACATTGTGAATGATAATATCTCTTTTCTGATAATCTGCTTTTTATTTCTTTTTGTATTTCTTCTAAATTCATAATTTTCTCCTATTTTCTATTATAATATAGCATCAAAAATTTCCCCAAATTTCATTCCATTAGATGCTTTTAATAAAATTAAATCATCTTTTTGAATTTTAGCGTTTAGAATTTGGGCTGCCTCTTTGTTATTATCACATTCATAAACTTCTTTTAATCCTTTTTCTTTTGCTGTTTTTGCAATATTTTTCGATAGTTCCCCAACTGTTATTAATATATCTATATTATTCTTAAAAACCTCATTGCCAACTTCTTCATGTAATTGTTTTGCAAAATCTCCTAATTCTAACATATCTCCTAAAACAGCAATTCTCCTATTTGCTTTGTAAGATTTGACTACTTCTAATGCAGATTTTACAGAATCGTAGCTCGCATTATAATAATCTGCTATGACTATAGCATCATTTTTCACTTTTTTAAAGTCCATTCGCTTAGATGTTAATTTAAAGCTACTAATTCCTTGAATTATTTTTTCAGGTTCAATATTTAGTGTTTTTCCAACAGCTATTGCGCATAAACTATTATATATAAAATGTCTTCCTCCAACAGGTACTTTTACCTCATATTCTTTTTCATTGATATTTACTTTATATTCTGTTCCGTCATTTTTTTCTTTTATTTCTTTTGGAATTAATTTACTTTTATTTACAATTCCGTATGTAAAAACATTATAGTTATCCACAGTTTGTGCCCAATTACTTAATAAATCATTATCATTATTTATAATAACTGTTCCATTTTCTTTTAATCCCTCTAATATTTCTAGTTTTGCTTTTAGAATATTTTCTCTTGAACCTAAATTTCCAATATGCGATGTACCAATATTTGTTATAACCGCTACTGTTGGTTTTGCTATATTGGTAAGTACTCTTATCTCATTAAAGTGGTTCATGCCCATTTCAACTACAACAGCTGTGTGATCTTTTAATTTTAGCAAAGTCATTGGGAGTCCTATATGGTTATTAAAATTTCCTTCTGTTTTTAAAACATTATATTTTTGACTTAAAATACTTGCAATTATATCCTTAGTGCTTGTTTTCCCAACACTTCCGGTAACTGCAATAACTGGAATATCATATAAGCTTCTTTTATATTTTGCAATTTCTTGAATAGCCTTTGTGCCATCTTCTACTTTTATAATAGTACTATTATTATATTTTTTTACTATATTTTCTTCTGGCATCTCATCAACTAGGCAAACAGATGCACCTTTTTCTAGTGCCATTTCTAAAAACTTATTTCCATTATTATTCTCCCCTTTTATTGCAACAAAACAGTCTCCTTTTTCTACTTTTCTAGAATCAATTACAAAATTATTAAATTTATTTTCTATATTATTTGTAAGTAATAATCCATTACAAATTTCTTTTATTTTTCGTGGAGTTATTTCTTTTTGCATTACTTCCTCCTATTTTATTATATTTTTACATAGATATTTTATAACAATTTATTTTATTTGGAAAGACTTTTACAAAAAAGATTGTCATATTTTTCTGACAATCTTTTTTTCTTTTATTTTCTATCACTACTTTTTAACATTTCTATATAATTGTCTTGTAGTAAATATTTATTATAATAATTTGACCTTTTTGATAATTCATCATTTATAAATTCAAATCCATACCTTTCAATTAAAGTTAGTTCACCCGAGAAAAGGTTAGTACCCAATCCTAATCTTTCTCCTTCAATTTCTGCTCCAATACTTGCAAGTACTGTTGGGAATATATCTAATGTTGAAAATTGTCTGTTTTGGCTATTTGCTTCTGGAATTGCAGAATTTATAAAAGTATTGTAGACTGTTCTTGTGTAACTTTCTTCTAGGTGTTCTTCATAAAATTCAGTTTGCATACCTATGTGATCTCCTACAATTACTATGGTAGTATTATCATAAAAATCTTGCTCCTTTATCCATTCTACAAATGAATATACACATTTAGCCGAGTATGCATAAACATTTTCATATTGTGTATCAAATTCATCTCCTACATTTTCACTTAGATAGCCATCCATAAAATGAGTGTCTGCAGTTAGCATAATAAAATTAAATGGTTCATCTTCTGTTGCCAATTCTAATATTTCATCTTTTGCCCATTTAAATAAGTCATCATCGTCATAGCCCCACCACACTTCATCTTCTTTTGTCATTTTTCCCTCTTCAATTGCGGTATTTAAATCAAAAATTTCATAATTTCCATGTACAGTAAAATAGTCTTTTCTTCCTCCAAAATCCGCATCAGATCCTATCATTAATTTTAAATTATATCCTTCTTTTTTCAAAATATCTCCTAATGAATATACACCTGTTAAAAATGATGAATATCCTGTATAAGAATTTGAAGTTATATCCATTTTTAAAGGTATTCCTGCTGTCTGTGCCACCATTCCTGCAATTGTCCAACTTGTGCATGGGACTTGTATAGCACCCCCAAGTTTTTCTGTATTAGAAAAATTGATATTTTCCATTGCTAGTTGTTCTAACTCTGGAATTATCGAATATTCCCATCCTCCTCCATTTTCTTTAGAAGCAACCGTAGTTTCCATTGATTCTAAGAAAATATAAATTAAATTTCTCTTTTCTTCTGGAAATGTTATTCTTACATTTTCACTTGCAACATATTCTTCATCAAAAATATTACTTCTTTCTGCTTGGTTTTTAACATATGTATATAAACCAATTTGGCCAAATGCAAATACTATACTTAAAACTAAAATTATTAATGAATAACATATTTTGTGTTTTATTACCTTCTCGTTTGGATAAATTTGAAAATTTCTTTTTTTACTTTTTATTTTAATTTCTATAGAAGTTTTATTATCTCCAAAGCTTGTTAAAGGTATAAGAGCTATCACCAATAAAATTATTATTGGAATTATACATACTTTTAATGCTTTCCCAACCACTTCGGTATTTGCTTTTTCTGGTCCTCTTGCCAAATGATAAATTATTGTATCAAAAGTTTGCTCTGCATAATTGCTTTTGTAATAAATTGATGCTACTATTATTACTATGGAAAGAATTAATAATAAAATTGCAACTATTTTTTGTACTCTTTTTTTCATTTTTTATCAACCCTTATATTAATGTCTAAATTTTTTTCTATAAAACTCATTGCATAACTTACAATTGCTCCTACTACCGAAGATAAAACTAAATATTTAAAAGTAAAAACATTTGTAAAAGTGAAATATGGTTTTCCAAAAGCATATATAGACACACAATAGCTTATGATATTAATTATTAAAACAAAAACAAAATATGTAATAATACATTTCTGATTATTCGTTTCTTTTTTATTTATCTTTTGATATATATACATAGCAAACATTGCTGGTAAAAAAATTGATAATATTTGATTCATATTTTCCTCCTTATTTTGGTACAATAAATGTTACCGCTTCTTTACAATTACTTATCTTTGCATCTTTTGTTCTTCCCACAAATTCTCCATCTACAGTCCATGCCAAACTCTTCTCTGAAGTTATTTCTATTTTACTTCCTTGTCTATAAAAGAAATTTTTGCTTTGATATCTCTTAAGTAAAATATCAAAAACAATACTAAGATATTGAATTTTATATTTTGGCTTCTTTATTAATAATACCTCAAATTTGCCATCATCTATAGCAATATCTCTTTTTCTAAACCATCTAAATCCTCCAATCGATTTAGAATTACTAACTGAACCATAAATGCATTCTTTTTCTATTTTTTCTCCATCAATATCAAGGTTTATTTTATAGCTTCTTATTTTAAAGAAATATTTTATTCCTACAATAAAATAAGCAAGTTTTCCAAGGCATTTTTTTAGGCTTTGGCTTGTCACATATGATACTGCTGTAAATGCACCAAATGCTGCAACATATGTAAAATATTTTTCATTAATTTTTCCAATATCAGATTTTTTTTCTGAATAGTTCTTAAAAATTCCCTTCGTAAAATATTTCTTTCTTGAAAGTCCAATTGTTCTAGCAAAGTCATTTATAGTCCCTAGTGGTATAAAACTTATTTTAGGTCTTTCCTCCAACTCCATAGCTGCAGTTACTAAATCGTTTACAGTTCCATCCCCACCACAACATATAACAATATCTGGCTTTTTATCATATTCTTTTATAATGTTTTTTGCAGAAAAATTTTTTTTAGTATTAACAATATCCACATTGTAACCTGTTTTTATTAAATCTTCTTTAATTTCTGGTATTCTTTTTTGTACTTTACCTTTCCCAGCATTGGGATTTACTATTAATAAAACCTGTTTACCCATATTTTTCACCTTATAAGCCATATATTGATTTTTATACATTATCTTTTATTTTTCGTCAAATGTCAAGTTCTTGATTTATGTTATTGACAATATTTCAAATAAATAGTAAAATTATTACGGAAAATGATGATAGGAGTGTTAAATATGTGGGGAGATATAGCTATAGCTTTTTTACTTGCTTTTATTACAGCATATGTAATTACGCCATATACAATTAGGCTATCAAAAAAAATAGGTGCATTAGATGTCCCTAAGGAAAAACGTAAAATCCATCATGGAGCTATGCCAAGGCTTGGCGGTCTTGCTATTATATTAGGCTTTATTGTTTCAATAATATATCTATTAATAGCAATGTCTCTAGAAAAGTCTCTAAATCTTTTTGGAGCAGATAATTACATATATAAGCTTATTGGCTTATTCTTGGGAATCATTGTTCTAGGCGTATTTTGTTTCTTTGATGATTGGAAAGGTATTCCTGCATACGTGAAACTTCTAGGTCAAATAATTAGCGCTATTATTGTAGTATGTTTTGGCTTAAAAATGGATTCAATATATATCTCTCATTTTAATACAATTATAAATGGCAATCTAGTTTTAAGTATTATAACTGTTATTTGGATTGTTGGAATTACTAATGCAATTAATTTAATAGATGGATTAGATGGATTATCTGCAGGTATAGGTGTTATTTCATGTTTTTCTTTACTTATGATATTTGCACTTAATGGTTCTCCTCTAATTTCTATACTTCTAATAACAGCATTAGCAGGTGCTTTAGTCGGTTTTTTACCATTTAATTTTAATCCTGCAAAAACCTTTATGGGAGATACTGGTTCAAACTTCTTAGGATTTTGTTTAGCAATTATATCAATTTTAGGAACTGCAAAAACTTACACTGCCATAGTTTTAATTGCCCCACTATTAGTTTTTGCTTTACCTATATTTGACACATCTTTTGCAATAATAAGAAGAGTTATCCAGCAAAAATCTTTAAAAGCCATTTTTAAAGCTGATAGAGGCCATTTACATCACAAACTTATAGATAAAGGATACACTCAAAAACAAGCAGTATTAATTTTATATGGAATTAGTGCTACTTTAGGTTTATTTGCAGTAATTCTTTTAGATAGTGGTATATGGAAAGCCTTATCATTTGCTTTGCTAGTTATTGCGATTGTTGCAATTGGATATAAAGATATATTTAGGACAAAAGATAATAATTTGTAAAATGGAGATGTACAAAATAACTTATGAATAATAAATCATTATTTAAAAATTCAATATATAAAAGTTTACTTAGTATAGCTAATATTGCCATACCAATAATTATAGGTCCATATATAACCAAACTATTAGATGTTAATTTATATGGTTCTTATAATAAAGTATATGCTGAATTTCAAATATTTTTAATCTTTGCGACATTTGGAATATACACATTTGGAGTAAGAGAAATAAGTAAAATTAGGAATGACAAAGAAAAAGTTGCTAATTTATTTACCAATTTATTTGTATTAGGTATAATAACGAACTTATCTGTTGGTATTATTTATGTTATATATGCCATATTATCTTCAAGTGGAATAACCACTAAAATATATATGGTTTTCATTATACAAATTATAGCCAATATATTTTATATAGAATTTTTAAATGAAGCTTTAGAAAACTATAAATTTATAACAATAAAAACTTTACTAGTAAAAGTTGTTTACTTAATACTATTATTAACATGTGTAAAAAAACCTGATGATATAATTATTTATGCAGTAGTAATATCTTTCATAGTATTTTTAAATAATATAATAAGCTACATATATGTTAAAAGAAGAATTAAATTTAATTTTAAAAATTTAAAAATACTTCAATACATTAAACCGCTATTTTTAGTATTAGTACTTACAAATGTAGAAATACTTTATGGACAATTAGATAGAATAATGCTTGGAAAATTTGTATCAGATGTAGCTGTAACAGAATATTATATACCTTATTACTTAATATCAATGCTGGCTTCCATACCATATGCAGTAATAAATGTTTCAATTCCCAGATTATCATATATTGTTAAAACAGAGGGATTAGAATCTTATAACAAAACATTAAAAGCATCAATATCAAGCTTACTTTTTATAATAGTTCCCATGTGTTTTGGTGTAGCAGTTTTAAGTAAAGAAGTTGTATTTTTATATGCAGGTGATAAATATCAAAATATATCAAACACGTTGATTTTGGCATGTATTATAAGAATTATTATAAGTATAGAATCAGTTTTAACAAATTTAGTTTTATATGTAAATGATAAAGAAAAAACTATAGTGAAACTTTCTTTTATATACGGCATTGCAAATTTAATAATGAACAGTCTTTTAGTGATATTTAATATACTTACTCCTTTTAATGCAATGCTTACAACTGGAATAGCTGAAATAGCTCTAATAACCACACAATATCTTTACATTAAAAAGAAAATGAATATAACAATTCCATTATTGACAAAACAAAATATTACGTATTTTATTTTAGCACTATGTTTTATTCCTATATCATATATTGTAAAAACCATCAACTTTGGATTTTATGCTAATATTATTGTTACTATGGCGTTATGTGTGGTTTTATACGGTGGAGTTTTATTAATAAAAAAAGACGAGTCTTTATATATAGTTCTTAATAAATTTAATAACAAACTAAAATTAAGGGGGAAAAATGAATAAAATAATTATACCAACTGGTTATATGGGTTCTGGCTCTTCAGCAGTTACAGATTTAGTTGCAGAATTTAAAAATTGTAAAAATGAATTTAAAACGTATGAGTATGTTTTACTGCATTGTCCTAATGGTCTTTTTGATTTAGAGGACAAGTTATTAATTGGAAATAACGCTATACGAAGCGATGAGGCCATACGTACTTTTGAAAATCAAATGAAAAAACTATATGATAAAAAATTTTGGTGGGTTGGAAATTATAAAAAAATAATTGGAAATGACTTTATGGATATCACAAATGAATATATCAATTCACTAATAAATTTTCATTATGATGGATATTGGTACATGAACGAAGAAGTTAATGCCAAAATGTTCTTTAAATTATTAGTACGTAAGCCTTTAAAAATATTAACATTAAATAAGATTAAATTTAAGAAGGTTCTAAAGTATAATGACGGAATGAAAATTTGCCTACCAACCAAAGAAGAATTTTATAAAAAGTCACAAAATTATATATATAAAATAATTGAAAAAATATCTAGAGGTGAAGAAAATGTTGTACTAGACCAATTTTTACTACCGTTTAATCTTCATAGAGTTGATAACTATTTTGATGATAGGTTAAGAGTAATTGTAGTAGAACGAGATCCTAGAGATGTATTCATTATAAATAAATATATTTGGCAACAAAAGCAGATATGTGTTCCGATTCCATTAGATGCAAACGATTTCTGTAAATACTATCGTAGGATGAGAGAAAGTGAAAAAGAATGTAATTCAAGCAAAGTTTTAAGAGTTAAATTTGAAGATTTAATTTACAAATATGATGATACATTAAATACAATTATAAATCATTTAGGATTTAGTAAAGAAGATCATATTAATAAAAAAAGTAGATTTAACCCCGAACTGTCTATAAAAAATACACAATTATTTAATAATGTTATTTATAAAGATGAAATTAAAATAATAGAAAACGAATTAAAAGAGTATTTGTATAATTTTCCATATTCATTAAAAAATGAGGTAAAAAATACTGTAGAATTTGATGATTAGAGGGATGAATTTGAAAAAGAGAATTTGTTTTGTTTTAGATCAATTTTTATATGGAGGAATAGAAAGAGTTGCTATTAATTATTTACAGAACATAGATATGAAAAAATATTGTGTAGATGTGATTATATTATCTAATGTTGAAGATATGATACAGCATATACCTAAAGACTGTAATGTTATTAAAATAAATATTCCTAGACATCATAATCCATTATCAAGAGCCTCGACCATGGTAAGAAGACCTGCTGGTGCTATTTTATATTATGGAACATATTTATTAAAAAAATTCTTTATATCCCCTATTGATTTATTTAAAACTAGAATATTAAGAAATAAAGATTATGATGTAGCAATCGCTTTTTCTGGACATTTAAATGATTGTTACGTGGTTTTAAATTGCATAAAAGCAAATAAAAAAATAGTATGGGCACATGGAATGATATATCAATATTTATTAATGTCACCCGCATTTGAAAAAATGTACAGCAAATTTGACAAAATAGTATCCATAAATCATCTAAATCAAAATGACATATTTTATTGTAAGCCATATCTAAATTACAAAATAGAAAATTTATATAACCCAGTAATGATTGAAGATACAAAATTATCTGAAATAGAGTTAAATAATTTGAGCCAGAAATATGGAGATTATATTCTTTCTGTAGCTAGGTTAGAAGAGCCAAAAGATTTTTTAACGTTAGTAAAAGCTTATAAAATATTAAAAGACAATAATAAGACAAAATATAATTTAGTAATAGTTGGTGATGGACCAGACAGAAGTAAGATTGAAGCATATATCAAACAAAACAATCTTGAAAACAACATATTTTTAGTAGGAAGTCAAGATGATGTATCTAAATTTTATAAAACAGCTAAATTATTTGTATTATCTACAGAATCCGAAGGACTAGGAATGGTTATTATTGAAGCAATGAAGTTCGGTCTTCCTGTAATAGCAACAGATGCTCCATATGGTCCAAGGGACATTATAAAAAATAATGAATTTGGTCTATTAACTCCTGTAGGTGACGAAAGATTGTTAGCACAAGAAATAAATAAATTATTAGCAAACGAAGAATTATACAATTATTATAAAAATCAATCTTTAAAAAGATATTTAGATTTCATACCAGAAAAAATAATGGAACAATTTTATGAAATAATAGGTGAGGATCAGAATGGAAAATAATAAACGCAATTTACAATTAAAAATTTTAGAAATGGTAAAATATTTAGATTCATTTTGTAAGGAAAATCAAATAGAATACTATATTGTATATGGTTCTTGTTTAGGTGCTATTAGACATAAAGGTTTTATCCCTTGGGATGATGACTTTGATGTAGGAATGACATTAGAAAATTATAATAAATTTATAAGTTTATGTAAAACGAAATTAGATACCAATAAATATTTTTTACAAACGCTTGAAACAGAACCAAATTACTATCTATCTTTTGCTAAGTTAAGAGATATTAATACAACTCTTATAGAAGAAGGAAATAAAAATATCCCAATTACTTATGGAGTATATATTGATATTTTTCCAATAGTGGGCTTGCCAAAAGGAAAGTTAAAGCGTGCAATTTTATCAATAAATAGAGCCTTTGCACTATCTGCAAATATAAATGTAATTAATAATAAATTTTTGTATAAAATTTTTAGAATAATTTTAAAAATTTTTGGTAAAAAGAATATATTAAAATATTGTTCAAAGCAAGCAATAAAATATAGTTGCCAAGATTGTGAAGAATGGTGCTCAATTTTTGATGGCGATGGCTTAGAGATAAATTCTACAACTAAAACTATTATGGGAAAGCCTACATATGTACCTTTTGAAGATATAGAATTACCCATACCAGAAAAATATGATGAATATTTAAAACATATATATGGAGATTATATGAAAATACCTACAAAAGAACAAATAAAAGCGAAAGAGCATACTGCATATATCTTGGATTTAGAACATTCATATAAAGAATATTTAGAACTAAATAATGACGAAAGTTATATTCAAACTTAGAACAATCAATAATTTAATAAGATTGATATTTTTTAATGATAAAAAATATGTTTAGGAGTAATTATGGAAAAAGTAAGTATAATAATTCCAATATATAATTCAGAAGAATACTTGTTTAAATGTTTGGATAGTATAAAAAATCAAACATTAAACGGAATAAAAGCCATATTAGTAAATGATGGTTCTACAGATTCGTCTGAAAAAATAATTGATGAATATGTTAACACTTATCCAAATATTTTTGAGAAAATTAACAAAAGAAACGGTGGTCAGGCTACTGCTAGAAATTTAGGTCTTGAAAAGGCAACTCGGAGAATATGTTATTTTTATAGATAGTGATGATTATTTAGAAGAAAATATGTTAGAAACAATGTATAATATAGCAAATCAAAACAATAGTGACTTGGTAATTTGTGATTATTATGAAATTGAAAATAATCATACAATTATAAAAAAAGCACTAAAAAAATTTGACAATAATATAGAAATAAATTACATGTTATCTAATGCAAGTCCTTGGAATAAACTTATAAAAACAAGTATATTCAAGGAAAATAATATTAGATTTCTAGAAAATTATATATATGAAGATTTAGCAACGATGCCAATATTGGCAGGATATGTAAAGAATATAACATATATAGAAGAGCCTTTATATAACTACATAATAAGAGAAGGTTCTACCATGAGGCAAAAATCATATAACAAAAAATTAGAATCCATTTTTGTTGCGGTAGAACATTTAGAAAATGAATTTAAAAAAAGAAATTTATACTCAAAATACAAAGATGAGCTAGAATATATATATATTGAGCATTTACTCTATGCAGCTTCTCGGGCGTTTTTTATACTATGAAGAAGGAAAAGAAAAAATAAAAGAAATAGTAAAAATAATAAAACAAAAATATCCACATTGGAATACAAATAAATATTATAAACAGCGAAATATAATTTATAAAATAACTTGCAAAATTTTTTATACAAATAATATGTTTGTTATAAACATATATAATAAAATTCGAAGGAAAATTAAGGAGAACTATTAAATGAATAAACTAAAAAAAATTACTATAGAAAAAATAATTATAATTTATCTTTTAATTCAACCAATTTTAGATGTTGCAACATCATTATGTCTGGAATATATAAGTCCAAATTTAACATTAGGAATATTAATAAGAACCATGTTTATGGGATTAATTATTATATATTCATTGTTTAAAGCTGACAAAAAAAATAGAATAAAAAGCTTAATATATTATGGATTAGTAGGTATTTATATGTGTATATTTTTATTTGTTTCATATTCACAAAATGGAACAAATATGATGCTAACACAAATAAAGGGATTAATAAAAACTTTTTATTTCCCTCTTGTTTTAGTAGCATTATATGGCATTTTTAATAGTAAAACTATGAGAATATACAATAAATATTTCATATGGACTTTAGCAGAATATGCTTTAATTATGCTCATAGCCAAAATTGCAGGAATAGCTTATCCTACATATAAATATGGATTGAATTCTGGAACTGTAGGTTTATTTTATGCTGCAAATGAAATAGGTGCTATATTAAGTATAATATCACCATTGCTTGCTATAGAATTATTAAAAGATAAGAAGATAAATATAATAAATATTCTAACTTTAATACTGTTTATATTTTCAATACTAGAGATGGGAACTAAAGTTCCGTTTTTGGCATTTATTATACTATATGTACTATTTTTTATTATATGTTTGATTAAAACATTTGTACAAAAAAGCAAAAAAATCTATATAATAAAAAATGTATGTACTTTAATAATAGGACTAGTTATCCTATTTACCTTAGCTTATACTCCTGTTGGAAAAAATATAGAAGCAAATTATGATATTAAATTTATTAAATTTATTAAATTTATTAATATTTATAAGCCAGCAGTTGATGAAACTCCTAAGCCAGCAACTGAAGAACCTGCTGATATAGGCGTAACAGAAATAGTAAGTGGAAGAAATGACTTATTAAAGATGAATTTTGAAAGGTATATGGCTAGTAATACAATTGAAAAGATATTTGGAAATGGCTATTTAGCTTATCAAGATAGTGAATTGCAAATTAATAAGTTAGTAGAAATAGATTATTTTGATATATTATTTTCTCACGGAGTAATAGGAGCAATAATATTATTTATTCCATTAATATATATGTTAGTGATATTGATAATAAAAACACTAAAACATGTTATGGACATTTTAAAAAATGAAGAAATATTTCTTTATTGGTATATTATAGGTATAGGTCTAGGCATAGCATTAGCCGCAGGTCATGTATTAACAGCTCCAGCAGTTAGCATATATATGGTATTGATTTTGTTAAATTTAGATGCAGATTTAAAAAAATTAGAGGTAAATAATTGATGAAAAAAATAGTTATATTAGCCTTACATTTAGGTGTAGGTGGTGCTGAAAGAGTAATTTCTAATATTAGTAATTTATTATGTGAAAATTATGATGTTACAATTATATCAACATATAAACTTAATGAAAAACCAAGTTTTGAAATAGATAGTAGAGTTAAGATAGAATACTTATTAGAAGATTTAAAACCAAATAGAACAGAATTGAAAAATGCCATTAAAAATTTTAATATTATAGAAATAATAAAGCAATCTTTTATTAGTGCAAAAATTTTATATTTGAGAAAAAAAGTAATGGTAAAAGCAATAAAGCAAATAAATGCAGATATAGTTATTTCAACTAGAATTTTACATACCAAATGGGTTGGAAAATATGCAAAAAAAAGCATCATAAAAAATGCTCAAGAACATAACCACCACAATAATAATAAACAATACATAAAAAAGGTTATAAAATCATTAAAAAATATTGATTACTTTATGCCAACATCAAATGAATTATCAAAATTTTATGAGAAATTATTAGAAAATAAAAAAACTAAAGTTATATATATACCAAATCTTATAGAAAATGATTCAAAAGAAATTTCTGAATTAAAAGAAAAGGTAATTTTATCTGTTGGAAGATTAGAAAAAGTAAAGGGATTTTTAGACCTAATTGAAGTATTTAGAATTGTCAATCAAACATATCCCGATTGGAAATTAAAAATTGCTGGTTCTGGTTCTCAAGAAGAAGAATTACAGCAAAAAATATGTCATGAAAAATTAGAAAAGAATATAAAATTAGTACGGAGAAAAAACAAAAGAAGAATTAATTAGATTATATTTAGAGTCTTCTATATATGTTATGACATCATTTTCAGAATCATTTGGATTAGTTCTTGTGGAAGCTGAAAATTGTGGATTACCATTAGTTGCATTCACTAGTGCCCAAGGTGCGAATGAAATTATACAAAATAATATAAATGGTTTTTTAATAGAAGATAGAGATAAAAATAAAATGGCAGATTCTATAATTAAGTTAATTGAAAATAAAGAATTACGAAAAAAAATGGGGCAAGAAGGAAAGGAATTGTCTACAGCATATTGTAAAGAAAACGTTGCAAAACAATGGAATGATTTCATTAACAAAATATAAACTTTGATAAATAATAGAGTTGTTATACCGAATTATAAAAGAACCTAATATGTTTTACAACTTGTTAAAACTCAATTGTTAGAAAATTACTAATTCAGCTAAATTTATAATAAAGAAAGGGAGACTCCTATAAATGTTAAATTTTTGTATATTTCCTATTCATAGTTGGTCTCCCTAAATAAAGCTAAATGATATATCTTTTTACATGTTTTTACCAATTAAAAACCATACATTCAGTATATTTATAAAGAAGAGGTCCTTAATAGGTTCCCTCTTATCCAATTTTTCATGATTTACTTATCTACTTCAATAAATTCACGTAATTTTTTTACTAAAACTCTATTTTCTTCTTCTGTTCTTATTGCTAGTCTTATAAAATTCATATTCTTAAATGCGTTCTTTGTCCTTAAATCTTTAATGAATATATTTTCTTCTAGTAATTTAATTGTTATTTCTGTAGAATTAACCGTCCCCAAATCACATAATATATAGTTTGCTTGAGAATCATAAACAACTATATCTTTTATCTGTCTTAGATCATTAATAAACCTCTGTCTTTCTATACTAATTTTATCGCAAGCTTCTATATATTCTTTATTATATAAATTACCTATTTGCAAGAAATACTCACCAAATGAATTTATATTCCAAATAGAAATTTTTGACTTAATTTTTGATATTAACTCTGTATTACCAGATGCTAGAACTCCTAGCCTTATTCCGGGAACACCATAAGATTTACTAATGCTTTTAATTACTATTAAATTTTTATATTTATTCAATACATCATTAGATAATAAAGTATATCTAATATCCTTATTTGCAAAATCAATAAAAGATTCATCAACTATTACCAGTTTTCCCTTTTCATTACATTCCTTAATAATTGAAATAATATCATCATATTCAATAAAAGCTCCTGTTGGATTGTCTGGGTTTACAATACATATAATATCATTTGTATCTATATTTCTACGAATTTCATTTATATTATATTTGAATCCATCATTTTGCATATCAAATACATTAAGGTTACAATTTTGAAAACATCTAATGTATTCATTAAATACAGATTTTGGTAAATACATATTTCCTTTTACTAAAGAACCTAATGCACTTATTAATTCTGCAGCTCCATTGCCAACACTAATAAAATCTTCTTCTATATCATTAAATAGTCTACCTGCATTTATGCATTCTACACTTTGTCCTGATGGATATTGCGTGATTAATTGTGTTGAAAAACTATTAAATTTATCAATCATTGATTTTGGTGGATAATATGGATTTACTAAATAACAATAATCTAATATGTTGTTAAATCTCCAATATCCTCCATATCTTTTTTGAAAATTTTGTAACTTTTCATATCCACTGGAAAAAATGCATTTAGCAATATTTAAATCTTGAACATCATCTATTTCATACCAATTTAGGTCAGATACATCTAATGCTTTTAATTGGCTTCTAGATATGTGTGCAATTATTTTAAGCACTAATTCATAATATTCATTTTCTCCATATGCTTGTATATATGCTTTTAAAAAAGGTAATAGTTTTTTCTTTATGAACCCCTTGCTAAATTTATAAACATTTACTGTTTTATAATATTCATTTAGTTGTTCATAATTAAAATCTTTTTTTTCAATAAATTCAAGTACATTACCCTCATTATCAATTTTGATTACTGTTCCATCCATCCATTGTTCATATTTTGCAACTGTAACTAGATTTTTTTCCTCTGACTCTATTAGCCTTTTTATTAAGTCATAATCATATATTAAATCCGATTCTAATAAAATAGTATCGTCCTTTAATAATTCTTCTTCCGCTAAAGATAAAGAATAAATATTATTAGTCTTATCATAAATAGGATTGTCAATAAACTTTATTTCCATTTCTTTTATTTTAGAATTTTTGCATTCTTCCAACAAATATTTTTTTAGATTATCACCTTTATATCCAGCAACTATTACAAACTTTTTAACTCCTGCCTCCAATAGTGCTTCTATAGCTCTTTCCACTA
>CAMEUC010000003.1 GCA_945937855.1 uncultured Clostridium sp.
AAAAAAGAAAAATCAAACCCCGACGAGATTTGGCGGACGTCTTTATATATCTTCACTAAAACAATTACTCGCACAAATTATTGTTTACCTAATCATTCGTTCGAACTCGCCTTCTGTTATTACTTCCACCCCTATTTCTTGCGCTTTTACTAATTTGCTACCTGCTTCTTCTCCAGCTAATACATAGCTTGTTTTTTTAGATACTGAGCTTGAAGTTTTTCCTCCAAAACTTTCTATTATTTTACTTGCTTCATCTCTTGTATATTTTTCTAAGCTTCCTGTTAATACGAAAGTTTTTCCTACAAACCTTTTGTCCTTAATTGTTTCTTCTTTGTCTGCCATGTTTACTCCTGCTGTAGCTAATTTATTAAGTAAGTCTTTTGTTTGTTCTTGTTCAAAAAATTCATATATACTTTTAGCTGTGATTTCTCCTACATCTTCTGTTTCTGCTAGGTCAGCTAATGGAGCTTCAGTCAAGTTTTCTATTGTTTTATATTTCTTTGCTAAAGTTTTTGCAGATTTAGTTCCAATATGTCTTATTCCTAAAGCACATATTAGCTTATCTATGCTATTTTTCTTACTTTTTTCTATTGAGTCTATTAAATTTTGAGCAAATTTTTCTCCATCTTTTTTTAATAATTTTATATCCTCTTTTTTCAAATAATATATGTCTGCAATTGTTTTTACTAATTCTTTTTCATATAATTGCTCTATTATTTTTTCTCCGAAGTCCTTCTATATTCATTCCTTCTTTTGAAGCAAAATGAATTATATTTCTTAAGTTTCTTGCTTTACATTCTATTCCTATACAACGAGTTACAGCTTCTCCTTCTTCCCTTATAACTGGTCCACCACATACTGGGCATGTTGTTGGCATTACAAATGTTTTTTCTTTACCGGTTCTTTTGGTTTTTACAGCTTTTACAACTTCTGGTATTACATCCCCTGCTTTTTGAATTACTACTGTATCTCCTATTTTTAGTCCTTTTTCTTTTATAAAGTCTTCATTATGAAGTGTTGTTTTAGAAATTGTTGAGCCAGCCACCTTTACTGGTTCTAATATTGCCATTGGTGTAATTGCACCTGTTCTTCCTACTTGGCAAATAATATCTTTTAATATAGTTTCTTTTTGTTCTGGTGGATATTTATATGCAACTGCCCATTTTGGCACTTTAAATGTTGTACCCAAAAATTCTCTTTGTTCTAAATTATCTACTTTTACAACTGCTCCATCTATTCCAAAACTTAAGAATTCTCTATCTTCCCCTATTTTATTAATTGCATTTATTACTTCTTTAATATCACTACATAAAATTTTAACTGGGTTTACATTAAATCCTAGCTTTTCCATATATAGTAATGATTCATAATGTGATGTAAATTTTATATCTTTACTTTTTTGAACATTAAATATGAAAATATCTAAAGGTCTTTTTTTACATATACTACTATCTAATTGTCTAAGTGAACCTGCTGCTAAATTTCTTGCATTTGCGAATTTTTCCCCTTCTTCTAATTCATCATTTAATCTTTCAAATTCTTCTTTTCCTATGAAAACTTCCCCACGCACAATAATGTCCACTGGTTCTTTTAATGTTTTTGGTATGTGCTTTATTGTTCTTAAATTTTCTGTAATATCTTCTCCAACTTGTCCATTTCCTCTTGTTGCTCCTCTTACGAAAACACCTTTTTTATATTCTAGTGCTACAGATAATCCATCTATTTTGGTTTCCACTACATATTTTACATCTTCAGTAATATCTTTTTTCACTCTAGCATCGAATGCTTCTACTTCATCAAAAGAAAATACATCTTGTAAACTTTGAAGTGGAACTTCGTGTGTTACTTTTTCAAATCCTTCTTTTACTGTTCCTCCAACTTTTCCGAGTTAAAGAGTCCTTAGAAATGTACTCTGGGAATTCTTTTTCTAAGTTTCTTAATTCTACCATTAGCATATCATATTCAAAGTCGCTTATTTCTGGTTTATCTTCATCATAATATTTTGTAGCATAATACTGAGTTAATTTGTTTAACTCATCTATTCTTTTTTTAGCTTCTTTTTTATCCATTGTACTTTAAACCTCTTTTATCTAAATTCTATTTCATATTATATATTTTTTGATTTAGTTATGCAATATCAAATGGTTAAATTTTATTGACTTTTCTTATTATATTTTATATTATAAGAGGCATAAGAGGTGTTTTTATGCAAGAGGATATGTTTATTCCTAAAGAGGATAAATTAGAAATAAATTTACACAATATGCAAGTTCTTGAGGCTGAATATTATTTAGATAAGTTTATTACTACTGCCCCAGCTAATATTAAAGAAATTGTTGTAATTCATGGATATAAAAAAGGTCAAGCTTTACTTAATATGGTACGACGCGATTTTAAACATAAACGTATAAAAGAAAAAGTAATTCCTTTTAATAAGGGAATTACAATATTTTTCTTAAAATAAAACTTTAAAGATCTATGTTTTCATAGCTCTTTAAAAACGAATGTTATTTGGCAGGTGTGCCCTTTCCTGCATTTCTTTTGACCTATTATTAGGTGTGTAGCAGCACAATCCCTACTTCAAACAACTAAACTTCATCATTAATGATTTTTTCTTTATATTTTCCTAACTTTTTTATATCTATTTTTTATTGCAACAGACAAACCTCTTTTTTTATTTTTTATATAATAGCACATTATTGTCTTTTTCGCAATATTTTTCCATCTACATTATTCGACAACTATTTTTCCAATTAAGTCATAGTCTTTTATGTCTGTTATTTGGCAATTTACCCATGTTCCTTCTTGTACTTGTTCTGTGTTTTTTACCAATACTACTCCATCTTCATTTGGTATGTCCATATATGTTCTTCCAATGTAATATTTATCATCAAATGTTTTTGTTTCTATTAATACTTCATAAGTTTTGCCTAATGTTTTTTCTAAATTTTCTTTTGATGCTTTTTTAGCTATTTCCATTATCTTATTATATCTTCTTTGTTTTGTTTTATAATGTATTTGTTCTGTAAGTCTTGATGCTGGTGTTCCTTCTTCTTTTGAATATTTAAATACCCCAAGTTTGTCAAATTTTGCTTTTGATACAAAATTTGCAAGAAGCTGAAAATCCTCTTCGGTCTCACCTGGGAATCCTACTATAAGTGATGTTCGAAGTATTGCATCTGGTATTTCTTTTTTTATTTTTTCTATTAAGTTTTCAATGTCTTTTCCTGTAGTTTTTCTATTCATTCTTTTTAAGACTTTGTCTGATATATGTTGGATTGGAATATCAAAATAGCTACAAATATTTTTATTATTTTTAACAACTTCTATTAGCTCATCTGTTATACTTTCTGGATAAGCATATAAGAATCTAATCCATTTAAATTCTTTTATTTTAGCAAGTTCTGCTAGAAGTTCTGGAAATCTTGATTTTCCATATAAGTCTATTCCATATTTGGTTGTATCTTGTGCAATTACTATTATTTCCTTATATCCTTGGTTGCTAAGTTTTTTTGCTTCTTCTATTACTTCTTCAAAAGGTCTACTTATATATGGTCCTCTAATGTTTGGTATTGCACAATATGTACATCTGTTGCTACATCCTTCCGCTATTTTTAAATATGTAGTTGTTTTCCCTGTTGTAATTATTCTATTTAAATAATCCATTTTTTCAGTATGCATTTCTTCTTTGTTTTTTACTAAGTCCTCAATTTTTTCCCAAAAGTTTTGGTATTCATCTATACTTAAAAACAAGTCTACTTCAGGTATAGCTTTTTCTAATTCTTTTTTATATCTTTGTACTAAGCAGCCCATTGCAATTAAATATTTACATTTTCCGATTGTTTTATATTCTGCCATTTCTAGTATTGTGTTTATTGCTTCTTCTTTGGCAGATTCTATAAAGCCACATGTGTTAATTACTATAATTTCTGCTTCTTCTACGTTATTTACTATTTTATAATTGTTGCTTTTAAATAGTCCTATTGCCATTTCTGTGTCTATTAAATTTTTTGTGCATCCTAGTGATATAAATCCTACATTCATTTTTTACCTCAATATTTCCGCCACATCTCATCGGGGTTATATATTTTATTTTTTTCACTGCCCCATCCAAGAAAATGTAATTCACTTCGTTCATACATTTTCTAAGGCGGTCACTCCGGAGTCGCTCTAAAAATAAAATATATAATCCCCTCAAATGTGGCTATCTTTTTTACAAAAATAAATTAAAATCTAAACAGAAGTATCTTCGTTGTCCCAGTCGTTGTTACACATGTTTTTTCTTGTCATTTCTAATAGATTTAATTTCGTAAATCCTTCTACTTGGCATTTTGTTCTGTCTTTTTTTAGTTCTTCTTTTAGTAATTTTTCAATTTCATTTTTACATTTTTCTGTTTTCATATCAATATAATCAATTATTATAATTCCGCCAATGTCTCTAAGTCTTAGTTGTTTTGCAATTTCGATTGTAGCTTCTTTGTTTACTTGATATATTGTTTTTTCAATATCCTTCTTGCCTACAAATTTCCCTGTATTTACATCTATTGCTGTTAGCGCCTCAGTTTTGTCTATTGTTATAAATCCTCCACATTTTAGCCAAATTTTTCTTTGATTCATTTTTTCTATTTGACTTTTTAAATCATATATTTTAAATAAATCTTCATTTTCCCTTAATTCAATTTTCAAATTGAATTCTTGTAGCACTCCAGAAATTGCTGTATAAATTTCTTTATCGTTAACAATTATTCTTTCTAAATTTCTATCTATAATATCTAATATTGTTCTTCTAATTAATGCTTGATTATCATATACAAGCTTTGGAGAATTACTCTTAGCTAGTTCATTCTGTATTCTTTCCCATTCTTCTATTAGTTTTTCCAAATCTTTTTTTATTTCTTCTTCTGTTTTATTTTCTCCTGCTGTTCTAATTATTGCTCCTGTATTTTTTGGTAAAATGTTTCTTACAATTTTTATTAATCTTTGTTTTTCTTCTTCATTTTCTATTTTTTGTGATACTGTTATAAAATTAGAATTTGGAAGTAATACACTAAATCTTCCTGGCAAATTTATATGTGTAGATACTTTTGCTCCTTTCGTAAGTGTTCCATCTTTTTTTATTTGTACCACTATATCTTGTCCTGATTTTAAAACATCTGATATTTGTTTATCATCAAGATTTACTTTATTTGTTTTTTCATCAACTTTTGGAAGCACATCTTTTAATTTTATTAATGTGTTTTTTTCTTCACCTATATCAATAAATGCTGATTGCATTCCTGATAAAACATTTTGTACTTTTCCTAAATATATATTTCCTTCTAATCTTCTTTGATTTTCGTGTTCTTCATGTTTTTCTAGTAAAATTCCATTTTGAACTAGCATGATTGTTTTTACATTTTCTTTTTTGTTTATTAATAGTTCTAACATTTGTTCTCCTTTATTCTTTCTATTTAATATGATTATCTTACACCGTACGCCAAATCTCGTCGGGGTTATATATTTTATTTTTTTCACTGCCCCATCCAAGAAAATGTAATTCACTTCGTCAAACATTTTCTAAGGCGGTCACCCCGGAGTCGCTCTAAAAATAAAATATATAAGCCCCTGCGTTTGGCTGTTTTATACCAAAAAATAAAATTGTGTGTGTTTGAATTAATTAAATTTATTCATTGCTATATCGATTCCATTTTTGATGATTTCTATTACTGCGTCTTTCGCTTTTTCTACTCCTTCGTCTAATTTATCCGCTTCTTCTTTTGAAATTTTACCTATTACATAATTTATTAAATCTTCTTTATATTCTGGGCTTCCTATTCCCACTCTTACTCTCGGGAAGTTTTGAGTAGTTAAACATTCTGTTACAGATTTCATTCCATTATGTGTTCCTGGACTTCCTTTTTTTCTTATTCTTATTTTGGCTGGTTCCAAGTCGATGTCATCATATACAACTAGAACATTTTCTTCTGGAATTTTATAAAAGTTTTTAAACTTTATTACACTTCTTCCACTATCATTCATATAGGTCTGTGGTTTTAATAAAATTACTTTTTCTCCTTCAATTTGTCCCATCCAAAATAAACCCTCAAATTTGTTTTCAGTAACTTCAATTTTATATTCATTTGCTATTTTATTTATTACATTAAATCCCATGTTGTGCCTAGTATTTGCGTATTCTTTTTCTGGATTTCCTAAACCTACTATTAGATACATAGTTTTCTCCTATTTTTATAAATTCCTTGCCATTTGTACCCCTGAGCATGATGCCATCATTAATCCTCTTGTCATTCCTCCACCGTCTCCTATAGAATATAGTCCTTTTACACTTGTTTCAAAGTTTTTATCTATTACAACTCTATTGCTATAAAATTTAATTTCTGGTGCATAAAGTAAATTATCTGGGTTTCCAAATCCTTCTACTACTTTATCTACTGCTCTTATAAATTCTAGTATACTTACCATTGTTCTATATCCAAGAGCAAATGTTATATCTCCTGCAACTGCTGATTTTAATGTTGGTACTACTGAATTTCTTTCTAGTTCATAATCCCAAGTTCTTTTTCCTCTATATATGTCTCCTAGTCTTTGAACTACTATATTTCCTGCCCCTAAATCGTTTAAGTTCTGTGCAACATTACGCCCATATTCAATCGGTTTTTTAAATGGATGTGTAAAATGGTGTGATACAAGTATTGCTAAATTTGTATTAGTGCTTTTTATTTCTTTATATGAATGTCCATTTACTAATGTTAAATTATTGTCATAAACTTCTGCAGAAACAAACCCACTTGGATTTTGGCAAAATGTTCTCACCTTATCTCTAAATGGTCCTACCCTTCCTATAAATTTTGCTTCATACATATATTTGTTAACATCCTTCATTACTTCATCAGGTAATTCATATCTTACACCAATATCTACTATTCCTGTTTCTGAATTAATACCATGTTTATTACACATATCAACTAACCAGTTTGCACCTTTTCTTCCTACTGCAAGTACAACTTTATCTGCATAAAGATCTGTCAACTCATGGTTTTCATCTTCTACATATTTTGCTTCCTTAACTCTTACACCTTTTACAGTGTTGTTTTCTATTATAAGGTCAGCAACTGTAGTTTGAAATCTCATTTCTATTCCATTCTGTTCTAAGTATTCTTCCATTCTTTGATAAACTTCATGGCTTTTTTCTGTACCCAAATGTCTTATTGGAATGTTTATTAATCTTATTCCCTCTTTATGGGCTCTTTCATTTATCTTTGCAATTTCTTCTTTATATTCTGTTCCTTCTAAGTGTTTGTCTGCTCCAAATTTTAAATAAATTTCATCTGCATAATCTATAAGTTTTTTAGTCTCTGGAACACCTATATATTTATGAACACTTCCCCCAACATGTATTTCATCGTCTTCTGCATTATATAAAGATAACTTTCCGTCTGAAAATGCTCCTGCTCCTGAGAATCCATTTGTAATATTACACATTGGCTTGCAATGTACGCATTTTTTTGTTTTTTCTATTGGGCAATTTCTTTCCTCAACTCTTTTCCCTTGGTCTATTAGTAAAACCTTTTTATATTTTTTTAATTGTACCAATTCATAGGCACAAAAAACAGAGCTTGGCCCCATTCCTACAACTATTACATCATATTTTTCTTGCATAAAGAAATCACTCCTTTGGTATATTTATGTTAGAAATACCTCTCCTAACTAATATACTATACCACAGAAGTGACTTTTTTTCAATATTTATTGATAATTAAATATTACTTACAGTTCAATAAAATTTAATCTTTATTCATTATTTTCTGTCTTACATATTCATATGTTATTATACCTGTTGCTACTGCTGCATTTAAGCTTTCTGTTTTTCCTAGCATTGGTATTTTTACTTTTTGATCTGCCATGTCTAATATTTCTTTAGAAACTCCATTTGCTTCATTTCCTATTACTATAACTTTCTTTTTATAATTTATATCGTAAATACTTTTTTCTCCTCCTAAAGATGTTGCAATTATTTCGAATTTGTGTTTCTTTATTTGTTTTAATGTTTCTACTAGATTTGCACTTTCTATTACATTTACTCTTAGTATGGCTCCCATAGTAGAACGAACTACTTTTGGATTATATACATCCCCACTTTTTTTAGAAACTATTATTTGTTTCAATCCTATACTATCTACTGTTCTTAATATTGTTCCTATATTTCCTGGATCTTGAATATCATCTAATACTACAATAATATCTTCTGAAAAATCTATTTCTTGCTTTTCTTTTTCTTTAGACATTATTGCAAGCAAACCTTGTGGGTTCTGTACGTCTGTTATACTACGAAATACCTTTTCTTCTACATATATACAATTATATTTTGCTATTTCATACATTAACTTAGGATCTATTTCTTCGTTTTTTACGCAATTGTCACAGGCTACTATTGTTTTTATATTTGCTTCTTCTGCTATGGCCTCTTTTATTAATTTTACTCCTTCTATTACATATTCTTTGTATTCATCTCTGTATTTTTTTTCTTTTAATTTTCTAATGTGCTTTATTTGTTCATTGTCTTTGCTTGTGATTACCATAAAAACTCTCCTTATTAATTAAAAGTCCGCCAAATCTCGTCGGGCTTATATATTTTATTTTTCTCACTGCCCCATCCAAGAAAATGTAATTCACTTCGTTCAAACATTTTCTAAGGCGGTCACCCCGGAGTCGCTCTAAAAATAAAATATATAAGTCCCTGCGTTTGGCTACTGTTCTTCTATTATCTTTATTTTAAAAATTCTATAATTTCATCTATTACATTATAAGTATTTTTTAATGTGAATGTAATGTATGGATTTATGCCTGTTGAAAATTTAATTCTATTATTGTATTTGGCTATTAAGTCTGCTATATCTAATGTAAAGCTTTCTGGATTAAAGTAAAATACTACTTTTTCTTGTTTTTGAGTTATTTTTGTTATTCCTATTTCTTTACATTTTTCTTTTATTCTTGCAATTCCTAATAGGCTAAACATTTCTTTAGGCATTTTTCCAAATCTATCTAAAATATCTTCTGTAACATTTTTAATATCTTCTTCGTTTCTACATAAAGCAATGTTTTGATATACTTCTATTTTTTGTGTATTGTTATTTATATATGAATCTGGTATATAACTAGATACATTTAAATCTATTGTTATGTCTTGCTCTTCTTCTACTTTTATGCCTTTAGATTCTTTTATTACTTCATCTAATAACTTGCAATAAGTATCATATCCTACTTGGTCCATATGACCATGTTGCATTTCTCCAAGCAGACTTCCTGCTCCTCTTATTTCCAAATCTCTCATTGCAATTTTAAAACCTGAACCTAGCTCAGTAAATTCTTTTATTGCTTTTAATCTTTTGTCTGCTGCCTCATTTATTATTTTGTCTCTTTTGTACGTTATATATGCATATGCTTGTTTATTTGACCTTCCAACTCTTCCTCTAATTTGGTAAAGCTGTGCTAAACCAAGTTTATCTGCATTTTCAACTATAATTGTATTGGTATTTGGAATATCTATTCCAGATTCTAAAATTGTTGTACAAACTAATACATTTGTATTTCCTGCAATAAAATCCATCATTATTTCTTCTATTTCTTTACCTGTCATTTTACCATGTGCATATGTAACTTTTGCTTCTGGAACTAAGCTTTCAATTTCTTTAGCTTTTCTTTCTATTCCTTCAACATTATTAAATAAATAAAATACTTGCCCATTTCTTTCTAATTCTTTTGTTATTGCTTCTTTTATTACCTCACTATCGTATTCTAATACGTAAGTTTGAACAGGTTTTCTATTTTGTGGTGGTTCATATAGGCACGACATATCTCTAATTCCTACAATGGACATATGTAAGGTTCTAGGAATCGGCGTTGCTGTCATTGTAAGAACATCAACATTTGTTTTTAAACTTTTTATTTTTTCTTTATCTTTTACTCCAAACCTATGCTCTTCATCTATAATTAAAAGCCCTAAAGATTTAAACTCAGCATCTTTACTAAGTATTCTGTGTGTTCCTATTACTATATCTATTTCTCCGAGTTTTAATTTTTTTATTATTTCTTCCTGTTTCTTTTTGCTTACAAATCTATTTAAAACCTCCACTCTAATTGGATAATCCTTCATTCTTTCTTTAAAGGCTTCATATTGTTGATTTGCAAGTATTGTTGTTGGGACTAAATATGCTACCTGTTTTTGATCCATACATGATTTAAATGCAGCTCTAATTGCTACCTCTGTTTTTCCATATCCAACATCTCCGGCAAAGAAGTCTATCCATTGGTTTTTCAGATTCCATATCCTTTTTTACTTCTTCTATGCTTCTTAATTGGTCCTCTGTTTCTGTATATTCGAAACTATCCTCAAATTCTTGTTGCCATGCAGTATCTTTAGAAAACATAAAGCCTTTTGCGTGTTCTCTTTTTGCATATAATTCAATTAATTCTTTTGCAACTTCTCGTAAATTTTGTTTTACTTTTGCCTTAGTTTGCGCCCACTCTTTACTTCCGCAATCTGTTTATTTTAGGTTTTGTATCTCCTGTTCCAATATATTTTCTAATATTATCTAAACTATTTGTTGGTATATACAAAACGTCATCATCTTTATATTTTAATTTTATATAATCTTTTATTACATCTCCTGTTTTTATTGTACTAACTCCAACAAATTCACCTATTCCATTGGTTTTATGCACAATATAATCCCCAGGTTTTAATTCTGAAAATATAACTGTTTCTCCTTGTTTAAACTCTGATGCTACTCTTTTTCTTTTTTGTGGAGTATTAAAAATTTCTGATATTGAAATTACAAGTAAATTAAAGTCATAACATTCAAAACCAGTAGATAATTCTCCTTCAGATATTATTATTTTATTTTCTATACTATTTAAGTATTTTTTTATAATTGGTACTTTTTCTTCTAATAAAGTTTGTACTTTTCCAACATTCTCTTTATTTCCACAAAGTATTATTATGGATTTATTCCCTGCTGCTTCTTGTACTTCCTTAAACAATAAATCCATTGAACTACGAAAAAAGTTGACCTCCCTATAGCTAAAGCTATATCCGTTTCTTTTTGCATGCATACTTTGTTTATCTACAAATCCTATATCTTGTTTTTCTAAATATATAGTTTGCTTTGTTCTTATTTTGTCCAAAAATTCTAAATAATTACTTAAATTTTTCAAAGCTTCTGGAACTCTTTTCTTCTTTTCAATTATTGATTTTATTAAGTTTTCCGTGTCTTTTAATACATTTTCACATCTTGCTTTTATTTTGCTTATTTCATCTAAAAAGACAATATAATCTGAATTTAGATAATCTAAAATACTCTCCTGTTTTTCATAAAAACTATCAAAGTATTTATCTATTTTACTTAGGTAATTGCCTTCTCTAATTTGTTCTATATCATCTTCAGACTTGTCCTTTTCTTCAATTTTTTCTATAATTTCTTCTATATCTTTTTCTAGTGCAAATTCATAAGCTGGGTATATTGTTATTTCATCTATTTTATCATTAGACCTTTGAGACATTGTATCAAAATATCTAATAGAATCAATCTCGTCGCCCCAAAGTTCAATTCTAACACCTCTTTTTTCAGAAATTGCTATATCTACAATTCCCCCTCTAATGCTAAAACCAGATTTTGTATCTGCCATTTCTGTTCTTTCATACCCTAAGGCTATTAATTTTGATTTTATTTCGTCTAAATTTACAATTTCACCAACTTTAAAGTGTAATATGTTTTTATATAATGTTTCTTTACTAGCTATTTTTTGCATTACTGCTTCTATAGTTGTTACAACTATTTTAGCTTCATTTTTATATATGTTGTTTAATGTACTTATTCTAGTATATAAATTATCTTTACTTTCTGCTAAGTAGTCATATGCAACTATCTCCCTTTTAGGGAAATAATTAATCTCCTGTGTAAAGAACTGTAAGTCTTTTATTATTTTCTTTGCTTGCAATTCATTATACGTAATTATACATATTGGTTTCTCACTATAAAAAAAGCTCGAATACGCAAAATGGACCTTACCAGAATCGGTAAGACCAGATAACATTATTGGTGTAACTCCATTTTTAACATCTTCTATATATGAATTGAATTTCTTATAATTTGGTAATATTTTTACAATATCCTTCATTTATGCACCCTTTTTATTTTATTCTAACTTTTATATTATACTACAAAAATCATGCAATTTAAAGGGTTTTTAGCAATTTTTTATCAGGCACACACCTTACTCTTCACACTCCAAAATATTATTTATCTTTTTCATATACGTAGACAAACATAGTATGACTATTATTTCCCTAGAAGAGGAAGATAGCGCCAAGCAGAACCGACCATACCACTATCAAATGCCAAATAATTTTTACCTTCAATAACCTCATCTGTAAGTTTTACTGGAACATCATCCAGGCAAAGAATATAAACATCCAAAGGTACTGAATTTCCACCAATAGGCGTCCCATCCGAGATACCAAATTGCTACATATTAGTATAGTTATTATCATAGTTACTATAAAAAGTCAAATTACAAGTAGTAACAAAATCTTCCCATGTAGTTCCTCTTTGGGTTGTAAATTCCTCTCCATCTATAGTAAAGCTAATCATTTCGCCTACTAATGTGTCCCCATTATTTATATATTCATCTATTGAGTTATATTTTTGTCCATCTATTGCTACTTGACCGCTTGCTAGTTCTTGTTCTTTATCTATTTCATTTTGCGTGTCTCCTACTGCTTGTCCTGCATGTTCAAATAACCCTCCATTTATTGCCATTGTTATTGTTACTGCTACTAGGATTAGCATTACGATTATAGTTATTACTAGAGCAATTAAGGTGATACCTTTATTTGGGCAAGGACGGAGTCTTGCCCCTACATAATTTAATCTTACATTTTCTTTGTTATTTTTTGTTTCCTGTTCTTTTGTTACTTTCATAATCTTTCCTCCTAAAATTTTTATATATTTTTTATTATAATTTATTACAAGCATTTTTATATTATATTTTTGATTGTTTTGTATGGACTTTTACATGTAATTGAAACACGTCACCATTGACAATTACTATTTTTCTATAATCTTTAAAATTTCTCCTATTTGTTTCATTGTTGTTTCATATCCTGATTTATAGCAATAATCTATTTTTTCTACATCTAATATTCCTGTTCCATCTGTTGGTACTGTTATTGTATAATCACTGCTATTTAAATCATCTTCAGATATTTTGTTTCCCATTATATCTGCTACTTTCATCATTATATCTATTGCATTACTTGATATTTCTATTTTGTCACTGTCAAAATTTACTGCAATTACTTTATAGGCTCCCATATTTTTTACAGCTTTTACTGGCACATTATTTAAAACTCCTCCATCTAATAATAATCTATCTTTATATTTCATAGGTTCATAAATTACGGGAAAACTGCTACTTGCTCTTACAGCTTTCCCAACTTCTATATCACCTATATAGTTTTCTTCATTACTTTGCACAGAGCTAAATAAACACTCCTCCGATTTAGATATATCGACACATGGAATTACTATTGGCATTCTTATTTCACTTACATATTTTATATTTTTTTCTAAAGCTTTTTTATTAAATATCTCTTCTATAAATTCGCCATTATTTATTCCTTGACAAGATATTTTATGATTAATTATAAAATTTTTTATTTCTTTTCTAATTACATTACTATTTAATTTAACTATTGTCCTTGCATATTTTTTAAATAATTCATAAATTTCATCAGGAGTATATCCAACTGCATATAATGCAGTAATCATACTTCCAGAACTAGTTCCGCCTAAAATATCTACTTTTATATTGCTTTCTTCTAGTGCTTTTAAAACTCCAGCATGTGCTATACCTCTAATTCCACCACCAGACAAAGCTAAACCTAATTTCATACTTACCTCCCAGATTTATAAATTGTAATTTAGAGAAGTGCGAAGTGGGATGTGGGAAGTATGAAAATTGGGAAATTCCTACGAAGCCTAACCCTAAAATCCCACCTCTCACTTCACACCTCACACCTCTAAATTACAATTTATTTTCCATATTAAAATAGACATATAATAATTATTCCCTAATTATTATATGTCTAAAATAAAATTATTGTTTTTTTAAATATTCAATTGCAGTTTGTAATTGTTTATCCTCTTCTATACTTGTTATAATCTGTTTTTTTTCATTATCAACCTCTATATCTGGTGTGATTCCTACTCCATGTATCTTATTTCCTTTTGGTGTTTTAAATTCTTCTATTGTTATTTTTAATGCTCCTCCTATTTTTAGTGGTTGAACTTCTTGCATTACGCCTTTTCCAAAGGTTTTTGTTCCAATTATAGTTCCCACTTCATTATCTTGCATTGCTGCTGTAAATATTTCTGTTGCACTTGCTGAATTTTCATTAACTAATACTACAATCTTTATTTTTTCGGTATTAATATTGCTAGATTTTGTAGCTGTTTCATTTCCATCTTTATCATAAGATTTCAATATAGTATTTCCTAATGGTACAAAAATTTCTGATGTTGCAATTGCCTCTGTTACCAATCCTCCTCCATTATCTCTTAAATCTATAATCAAAGATTTTATATTCTGAGCTTTTAATTTTTCTAATTCTTCTTTAAATTTGCTACTACAACCTTCATCAAATGAAATCATTTGAATATAACCTATATTATCTGCAACAACCTCAGAATCTATATATTTTAATTCTACTGTCTTTCTTTCAATATTTATAGAAAAAGTATCTTCTTCTCTTTCTATCTCTAAGTTTACTGTTGTTCCTTCTTCCCCTTTTACCATATTAGCAACTTCTGTTAATTCTAAACCTTTACATTCAGTTCCATTTACTTTTTTTATTATATCACCTGTTTGCAACCCTGCTGCTTCTGCTGGTGATCCTTCTATTGGAAGTAAAACAACAATTTCTTCATCTGTATTTTGTGTCATATAAATTCCAATACCAACATAGTTTCCATTAACAGATACCATTAATTCTTCCAATTCATCTTCTGTTAAGTATTCAGTGTATTCATCACCAAGTCCAGCTACATACCCCTTTAATGCTGTTTCTATCATTGCCTCTTCATCTAATTCACCCATATATTCATTTTCTAAATATTTTTTCAAAATTTCAATCTTTTTTTCTAAACTTTTAGTTGAATCAGATATTGTTATGTATTTAGTTAATGCATCAATGTTTCCACTATCTGTTTTCATATAGTAATTGTAAAATATAACTGATGTGATTAGAAATGTTATTAATACAGTTACTATTATTATCATTGATATTTTGTAAATGTTATTTTTTTTGTCAAAATTCATTTATATGCCTCCAGTTTATTAAATAAAATCCGCCGCATCTCGTCGGGTTTATATATTTTAAATCGCTCACTGCTTCCCACCGGCGCTGTAACAAGGCTTCGCCTTTAACAGCCCACGGCGGTCCCCACGGAACAGTTCGCTTCCTAAAATATATAAACGCCTGCGTGCGGCTAATGTATATTTAAGATTGTATAATTATAATATATTATAAAGCCAATAATTTATGCAATTTAATAGCCTAAATATGGTAGTGGATTTACACATACTCCATTTTTTCTTACCTCAAAGTGTAGGTGTGGTCCTGTTGAGTTTCCTGTACTTCCAACTGTTCCTATTACTTGTCCTTGAGAAACAGTTTGTCCCTCTACCACTTGTCTTGAACCAGCAAGCATATGTGCATAAAGTGTCATTGTTCCATCATGATGATTTATTACTACATATTCTCCATAGCTTCTGTATGAACCGTCTGAATTTTTTAATGCTTTTGATGTTACAACTGTACCAGATTTTACTGCTACTACACTTTTCCCAACAACATTAATATTTACGTCAACACCAGTATGTCCTGGATAAGATGGATAATTTTTATTATTTATATTTGCAAGTGAAAGTCCTGCAACTGGGAAAATATAACCATATTCACTTGGACTTCCTGATATTATAGTTGAGCCACCTGACTGGGCTTCTTTTCTTGCTATTTCTGCAAGTTCATCTTGTATTTGTCTTTTATCTTCTTCAAATTGGTCTAGTTGAGCTTGTAAACTCTTTTGTTCATCATTTAATTCATTTACATACTGTTGTTTTACTGATTGTGAATCTTTTAAAGCATTTGCTGTGGCTTCTTTACTGTTTTTTAAACTTTCTATTTGTGCTTTACTATCTTCTAATGTTTTTTTGGCTGCTTCTATACTGTTTTTATTTTTTTCTATCTCATCTAATAAATTATTATCATATTCTGCTATTTCTGAAACTATATAATATTTAGAAATAAAATCAGTAATACTTGCTGAAGAAAGTAATACATCTAAATATGTGGTTTCTCCCATTTCATATAAAGCTACTAACCTTTTTTCTAATCTATCCTTTTGTTCTGCGTAATCTTCTTCTGCTTTTTGCAAATTTGCTTCTGCTTCTGATATTTGTTCTTCTAATCCAGATATTTGTGAATTCAATCCGTCTATTTCTGTTTGATATTCACTAATTTGTGCTGTTAAGTCTTGGATTTGTGCCATTACTCCTGTAAGGTTACTTTGCACTTCTCCTAATTCTTTTTCTGTTTGGTCTATTTTGTTCTGAATATCTGAACTTTCTTGTTCCAATTCTGATTTATTTGCTGCAAATGAAATTAGCATATTACTTGATACCACTAATGCTACTATTAATATTAAACATAAAATTTTCTTTTTCATTTTTTCCTCCGTTATTTATAGGCAGACAGAGGCGCCTGCCCCTACCAACCTGCAATTATGATACATTCTTATTTTTAACTTGAACCTTTTAAATATGGTAATGGATCTACATATTTTCCATTAACACTAACTCCGAAATGTAAGTGTGGTCCTGTTGAAAGTCCTGTTGAACCAGCCTTCATTATAAGGTCTCCCTTGTTTACTACTGCTCCTACAGTTGTTAATATTTCTGATCCATGTGCATATATTGTTGATACTCCTCCTCCATGGTCTATTATCACTGCATTTCCATATGATGATAAATATGATGCTGTTGTAACCACTCCTGAATTTGCTGCAACAATCGGTGCTCCAAGAGGTGCTCCTATATCTATTCCATAATGTGTTCTATATACATGTAATATTGGATGAAATCTTGTTCCAAAAGGCGATGTTATTGTTGTGTACCCTGGGGCTGGCCATAAAAATTCTCCCCCAATATATTCTGTATTTCCATCCCCCTGTGTTAAAAATAATATTTGTGTATCTAAATTATTTAATTGAGCTTGATATTCATCTATTTGTTTTTGTATAGCTTGCTCTTCTTCTGTTAAAGAATTTGCATAACTATTTTTTATAGTTCTAGAATTTTCTAAAGCAATTAGTGTTTTTTCTTGGCTTTCTTGTATTACTTTTAAATTTTCATTTTTTTGTGTTATTTGATTTTTTATTTCCTCAATTTTATTTTTCTGTCTTTTTATTGTTTCTAATAATTCATTATCATACTCTGCAATTTCAGATATTAAATAATAATTAGATATAAAATCTGTCATGCTTTTTGAATTTAATAAAACGTCTAAGTATGTAGTTTCTCCCATTTCGTATAGAGCTACTAATCTTTTTTCACACATTTCTTTTTGGCTATTATAATTTTTTTCTGCCTGTTCTAATTTTTCTTGTGTTTCATTTATTTCTTTTTCTAATTGTTCTATTTGAGCTGTAGTTTCTTGAAGCTTATTTTCTCCATCTACAATTTGTGCTTCTATTTTACTTATTGCTTCTAATGCATCTGTTAGTTCAATTTGTATATTTTCTAGGCTTTCATTTGCATTATTTAATTCTTGTTTTATTTGTTCTTTTTGTGCTTGTAAATCACTTACATTTTCTGCTTTAGTTATACTATAAAAACCAGAAATCATTATAATTGCTACTATTATAATTATAAACTTCTTTTTCATAAGCTTCACCACCTTTTATTGCATAATCAATTTCATCGAAAGATATATAATATTTTAGAGTGAATGCTGTGGGGACCAACAAATTATAGGCTGTACGAAAAAACGAAATCTATTGAAGTTTTTTCGTTACTTCAGCCTATTATGCAGTTTGGGGTGAACGATAAAATATTATATATCTTGAGAATGTATGATTATTAAATTCTTTATACCTCAAGATATTTTTTCATTGAGATAGAGCTTCCTACTATTCCTATTCCAATTCCTAGAACTAAGTATACAGCAACTATTTCTGTAAATAAATTATTAAATGATAGTATACTTACTCCTATTGTTTGCACTGTTGGAGATGCAAGTAATTTATTTGCAACTAAATTATATATTCCTCCAATTAAAGCTACTGAAAGAATACAAGATAAAATTCCTATAATAACACCTTCTATAATAAATGGTGTTCTTATAAAGCTATTTGTCGCACCTACATATTTCATAATTGAAATTTCTTTTCTTCTTGCATGAACTGTTAGTTTTATTGTATTTGATATTATAAAAATTGATATTACAATTAAAATTCCTAAAAGTGTTCCTGTCACAATTCTTATCCATTTTCCGACTGAAGAAAGTGCTGATATCGTCTGATTATTGCTTGTTATTCTTTTTACATTATCTAATTTAGAAATACTTTCTTGCACACTTTCATTTAAATCTAAATCTGTTAATGTAACTATATATGATGCTGAAAATGCTGAAACTGATAGTTCGTCCATTATGTCTTGTTTATCTCCTAATCCTTCTTTTACATCATTATAAGCATCTTCTGCCGTTTTAGGCTCTATTGTATTTACTCCCTCAATTTGGCTAATTTGTTCACCTAAAGTATCTATTTCTTCTTGAGTTGCCTCTTGTAAAGCAAAAACTCTTATTGCTTGGGAATCTTCAATTTCTGAAACTATATTATTAATATTTTGACCTATTGCAAAAAATATCCCAAACATAAACATCGTGGCACACATTACACCTAAACAAGAGAATGTTGATTTTTTGTTTTTAAATACGTTTTTAAATCCTTCACTTAAGAAATAACTAATTACATTGTATTTCATTTGGCATACCCTCCTCTTTTATCGTCTCTTACAATTATGCCTTTGTCAATTTCAATAACTCTTTTCTTCATTTTGTCTACAATATCTTTGGCATGTGTTGCAATAACAAGGGTTGTACCTCTTAAATTTATTTCATTTAAAAGTGTCATTATTTCCCAAGCTGTTTCTGGGTCCAAGTTTCCTGTTGGCTCATCTGCAATTATCATTGATGGATTATTAACTAGTGCTCTAGCTAAAGCTACTCTTTGTTGTTCCCCACCAGATAATTCATCTGGATATACTTTTGCTTTTCCACTTAATCCAACAAGTGAAAGCACCATTGGTACTTGTCTTCTTATATGTCTTGGTGTTGCTTTAACAATATTCATTGCAAAGGCAACATTTTCATATACTGTTTTATCTGGCAAAAGTCTGAAATCTTGGAAAACCACTCCCATACTTCTTCTTAAATATGGAATTCTTTTTGGTTTTAAAAAAGTTGTATCTTTTCCATTTATTATAATATTACCCTCCGTAGGTTCTTCTTCTTTTAATATCATTTTTATAAGAGTAGATTTTCCGTGAACCAGATGCACCAACTAAGAAGCAGAAATCACCTTTTTCTATTTTAAAATTCGCATTATGTACAGCTTCTGTGCCAGTACCATATGTTTTAGATACATTCTTAAATTCTATCATTTTTTTACCTCATTTTTGTATAATTTCACATTTACATTATAATAATAAAATGAGAAAAAATCAATAGAAAAAACTAGAAAAAGAGGTTATTTTATCAAATGTAATATTCATGTAATATTTATGTTGTTTTTTTGTAAAAAAAGTTGGAAAGGTGTAAAAACCTTGCCAACTTTTTTATGTAATACAGGGCGGACACATGGCCCGCCCCTACACCTTTTGCAATAAATTTATTTTTACAAATTATTATTTATCTTATTAATTTTCTTTTACTATTTTCATTATATTTTCTGCTGTTACTCCGTAATATTGCAGAAGTTCTTCTGCTTTTCCTGATTTTCCAAATGTGTCGTTTATTCCTATTTTTGTAAGTTTTGCTGGGTAGTTTTCTGTTAATACATCTGCAATTGCAGTTCCTAATCCGCCTATTACATTATGGTCTTCTATTGATATTAGTTTTCTGGTCTCTTTCGCACATTTTATTATCATTTCTTTATCTATTGGTTTTATTGTGTGCACATCTACTACTCTTATATTTATTCCCTGTTTTTCTAATTCTTCTTTTGCTTTAAGACTTTGGGCTACTGTTACTCCTGTTGCAAATACACATGCATCTGTTCCTTCTCCTATTTGAACTGCTTTTCCTATTTCAAATTTTTGTGTTTCATCATATATAACTGGTGTTGCAAGTCTACATAGTCTTAAATATGCTGGTCCATTTATTTTAGAGATTTCTTCTACTGCCCATCTTGTTTGTGTATCATCAGATGTTGAGATTACTGTCATATTTGGAAGCCCTCTCATCATTCCTAGGTCTTCTAGCATTTGATGTGTTGCCCCATCTTCTCCTACTGTTATTCCTGCATGTGTTGCACAGATTTTTACATTTAAGTTTGGATAACATACACTGTTTCTTATTTGGTCATACGCTCTTCCTGCAGCAAATACTGCAAATGTGCTAACATATGGTATTTTCCCAAATGTGGACATTCCTGCTGCTGTACTTACCATATCTGCCTCAGCAATTCCCATATCAAAAAATCTTTCTGGGAATTCTTTTGCGAATATCGAAGTTTTAGTTGCATTTGACAAATCAGCATCAAATACTACTATTTGTTTATTTTTTCTTCCAAGCTCAGCCAAAGTTTCTCCATAGCTTTGTCTTGTGGCTATTTTTTTATTTTCGTTCATACATATCCTCCTATCAAATTCAATAAACTTATTATGGGGATAAATCTTATAATATTTGAAAATGAGGAGTACCCCACTCAAATTAAAATTTACATCTGCACCAGTGTTCAGACGTATACATTTTGAAATATTAATACAGTTTAGTCTGCTTGAAGCGACGCAATTTGAAAATATTATAAGATTTATACACAATTACACTTTAATTAATTTTGTGTAAGTTCTCTTATTGCAATTTCATATTCTTCATCATTTGGTGCCTTCCCATGCCACTCCGCCTTGTTTTCCATAAAGGATACTCCTTTACCTTTTATAGTATTTGCAATTATTGCTGTAGGTTTTCCTTTAACTTTTTTAGCTTTTTGGAAGGCTTCTATTAATTCCAAAAAATTATGTCCGTCTACATTTATAACCTCAAATCCGAAGCTTTTAAATTTTTCATCTATTGGATAAATGCTCATAACTTTATCAACATCTCCATCTATCTGCAGATTGTTATTATCAAGTATTACACATAAATTATCTAATTTATAGTGACTTGCTGACATTGCCGCTTCCCAAATTTGACCTTCTTGCACTTCTCCATCTCCACATATGCAGTAAACTCTTATTCCTTCTCCATCTAATTTAGAAGCAATCGCCATACCATTTGCAACAGATAGCCCTTGTCCTAGTGAACCTGTTGTCATGTCTACTCCAGGTACTTTGTTCATATCTGGGTGTCCTTGTAAATTTCCATTTATGCTTCTTAAAGTTTTTAAAAGTTTTTTATCAAAAAATCCTCTTTCAGCTAAAGTACTATATAGTGCAGGTGCACAATGTCCTTTTGATAGTACTAACCTATCTCTACACTTATCTTGTGGTTTTGTCTCATCAATATTCATTTGATTAAAATACAAAACTGTAAGTATATCTGCAATAGATAGCGAACCTCCTGGATGTCCTGAATTTGCACTATGCACCGCTTCTATTATTCCTATTCTTACATTGTTTGCAATTTTTTCAAGTTCTTTTACGTCCTTAACTTTCAAAAAATCAGCCCCCCTCTTTTTTTCTATTTTATATCACATAAATAAAAATAAAGCAATGAAAATTTCATTGCTTTATTTTTAATTAAACTTACTTTCATTTATACCAATTTCTTCTAAAAACTCTATATCTTTTTCGTCCCATTTTTCCGCGAAATATACTAATTCTCCATCTTCTATTCCTAATTTATCATTATAATCACTTTTTATTTCTAATATTTCATTTATTGTGCCATTTAAAGTTTGTCCTTCATTTATTATTTGTTTTTTCATTAATCTTTCTTGTAATTCTGTTATTTCTGTTTTTAATTTTGCTTTTCTTGAATAGTCAAATAATCCTCCATTTATTGACACATTTACTGCAACAGTTGCTAAAATTAGCATTATAACAATCGTTATTACCAAAGCAATCATTGTTATTCCTTTGTTTTTCATCTTCAAATCTCCTTAGTATATTAAATTTTTATAATATTATTATATTTTTTTCTGGAATTATTGTCAATAATATAAAAGAATTTTTATGTATTTTAGGTTAATTCGTTAAATAATAATTTATAAAAATATATGAGGAGCGATAATAGGATCGCTCCTTACTCTAAGTTATAATTTCTAAAATCTATTTTATTGCTTCTTCCGCATATTTGTTATTTACTACCTTATCGTAGTCTGCTCTTTTGTCTAGTTCTCCTGCTTCTTCAATTACGTCTTGTAATTTCTCAAATGCTTCTTTTGTTAGTACTGGTGTTTCATTCCATGCATCTATATCTTTATATTTTTGTATTGATGTTGCTAAGGTTTCAACATCTGTATCTGGGAAAAATCCTACTATCTTTTCTGCTATTTCTGTTGCAGTATGGTTTGCTACCCATTGTTGTCCTTTATATATTGCATTTGTAAAGTTTTGAATCAATTCTTCATTTTCATTCATATAACTTTGTAGTGCAAAATATGCTGTATATGGAATTTCTCCAGCTTCTTCTCCTACTGATGCTACTATATAGCCAATTCCGCTACTTTCCGTTAATGATGCTGTTGGTTCAAATAGTGTTACATAGTCTGCATTTCCACCTGCAAATGAACCAGCCATTAAATCAAAACTTATACTATCATCTAGAACTAAGTCCTTGCTTATGTCTATCCCATTTTGTTTTAGTACATATTCTAACGTCATACGAGGTACTCCGCCTTTTCTTCCGGGTATTACTGTTTTTCCCTTCAAGTCTTGCCAAGAGAAATTATCTGTTTTTTCTCTTGCTACTAGGAATGAGCCATCTCTTTTCGTAAGCTGTGCAAATACTTGTGGGTAGTCTTCTTTTCCTTCATTATAAACATAAATTGCAGCTTCTGGTCCAGCAAATCCTATATCACTTTGGCCTGAAAGCACTGCTGTCATAACATTATCTGCTCCTTGACCTGTAGTAAGTTCTACATCTATACCGTACTCTTCAAAGTATCCTAATGCTATTGCTGCATATTGTGGTGCATAGAAAACAGATCTTGTTACTTCATTTACTCTAACTAAAGTCGTTTTATTCTCTATTCCTGTTCCGAGTATCTGAGTTTCTTCTTGTTTGAACAACACATATTGTTCCTATTATGATTAATGCTATAATAATAGCTATTGTGATTATTTTTTTCAAAATTTAACCTCCATATTCATTTTTGATAAATTGTAGTTTGCAAAAGCGTTGGCTTTTGCAAACTGAAGTGTGAAGTGAGAAGTGCGAGGTGTGATTTTCGGGTGATTTCTTCGAAGATTTGCCCTTATCAATCACACTTCTCACCTCCCGCCTCTCACCTCCAAATTACAATTTATCTTTTAATTTCATCCAAAAAGATGTGTTTTTAATAAAATTTTTTCTAATAATGTAATAGCTCCATACATTAGTGCTGCTACAATTGCTAATATTACTATACCTGTCATTACTAAATCTAATTTAAATACTTGACCTCCATAATTGATTAGATATCCGAAGTCCTGCTTTTGAAACTAAGAATTCTCCTGTTATAACACCTACCATTGATAATCCTATATTTATTTTTAATGAATTTATAAAATTAGAAATATTGGCAGGAATTATAATTTTAGTTAATAACTGCAATTTCGTGCAATTAAACGTTCTTGCCATTTTTATCTTTTCTTTATCTGTTTCTAAAAATCCATTTAAAATATCTAATATAGTTACCACTAAAGATATTGCTATTGCCATTGTTATAATTGCAGATGTGCCTGCTCCTACCCATATTATTATTACAGGTCCGCAGAGCTACCTTTGGTAAGCTATTTAAAACTACTAAGTATGGTTCTGAAACTTTGCTTAAAAAATTAGACCACCAAAGAATTATTGCTATTATAATACCTATACCTGTTCCTAATAAAAATCCTATTAAAGTTTCTTTGCATGTCACTCCGTATGTGCATTAACAAATCATTAGAAGATAAGTTTATAAAAGTTTTTAAAATTTTACTTGGTTGACTCATGATAAAGCTATCTATAATACCTTTTCTAGCTGTTATTTCCCAAACTGCTATGAAAATTATAAGTATGCTTATTTGTGTTGTAATAATGCTTATTTTTTGTATATGTTTTTTTCTTAAGTATCTTTTTCTATCATCTGAGATATTTTTCTTAGGCATGCACATCTAACTCCTTCCAAATGCTGTCAAAGTATTTGCTAAATTCAGAAAGCTCTCTTACATTTAGAGGATCTCTATTTTCTATATTAAATTTTATTTCATGTATACTTTTTACAGTAGCTGGTCTTGCAGAAAGCACAGCAATTCTATCAGACATACTTATACCTTCTGAAATATCATGTGTTACCATTACTGTGGTTATTTTTTCATTTTTTAATATTTTATAAATATCCTTTGTGACCATTATTCTTGTTTGATAGTCTAAAGCTGAAAAGGCTTCGTCTAGTAGTAGTATTTTTGGTTTTATTGCAAGAGTTCTAATTAGAGCAACTCTTTGACGCATTCCTCCTGATAATTGAGATGGATATTTATCTTTGAATTCATACAAATTATATTTTTTCAAAAGTTCTTCTACATAGGCTTTATTTTCTTCTTTTACTAGATGTCTTATTTCTAGCCCAAACATCACGTTTTTGTATATACTTCTCCATTCTAGTAAGCTATCTTTTTGCAACATATATCCTATTTTTGGTGATATTCCTGTAGTTTCTTCTCCATCTATGTAAACTTTTCCAGACGATTTATCCTCTAATCCTGCAATTATAGAAAGTAATGTAGATTTACCACATCCACTTGGTCCAATTATACTTAATAATTCTCCTTCATATACATCTAAATTTACATTATCTAATGCAGTTATTTCTCCATTTTTTGCTTGATATGTTTTAGATATATTTTCTATTTTTAGTATCTTTTCCAAAATTTTTCCTCCTTTTGTATATAAACTTATCATAGTAATAGTATATTCTTGAATATACTTTTAGGTGAGCAGAAGGGAAATCTTTTTATGCTTTTATAAATTGTAATTTGGAGGTGAGAGATGGGAGGTGGGAAGTGTGATTGGTAAGGGC